>JAZRVD010000093.1:0-11167 GCA_045598945.1 Bacteroidales bacterium
TCTGGCATGCAAGTGGATGATATCCATTGTCAAGAGTGGTAAGTTGATATGGTTCGCCGCCTATTGCCTTGTGGCTGGCGTCTTTGCTGTATGTTTGGGGTAAAAGGGTGTTAAATCAAAATCTTTGTTGTGTTATCTCTCGAAGAGTTGCTCTCTGGCGTGGTGCTGCCTATCGACAAGCCACGCCAGTGGAGTTCGTTTCAGGCTGTCAATAAAGTCAAGTCTGTTGTCAGGCGCCTCTATGGCGTCAATAAGTTCAAGATAGGTCATGCTGGTACGCTCGACCCATTGGCATCGGGTTTGTTGCTGGTATGTATAGGCAAGGCTACCAAGCAGATAGATTTTTTACAGTCGGGGGTAAAGGAGTACAGCGGCACCATGGTGATAGGTGCAGAGACGCCATGTTACGACCTTGAACGTCCCATTAGCCGTTATCTTACTGCTCCGCATCTCACGCTTGACGATGTAGAGCAAGCCGCCAAAAGCTTTGTAGGCGACATAAGTCAGGTGCCGCCGCTCTTCAGCGCCGTCAAGGTCGACGGTCAGCGTGCCTATAGTATTGCCCGTGCCGATAGTGAAGAGGTGGAGGTAACTGCGCGTCAGGTGCATGTCTATGACTTTCGTATCACGGCCTTTCGTCCTGCCGACCCTTCGTTTGTCCCACCTGCCGTGCTGCCTTTCGACAATGTGCCGGCAACGGGGCTTTATCAAAACCCGCAGGGCGTGGTGCCGGTGGGTTTGGCGCAAGCTGACTTCCGTATCACCTGTGGCAAAGGTACCTATATACGCAGTCTCGCTCGCGACATGGGTGTTGAGCTTTCTTCTTGCGCCTTCCTTTCTGCCCTGCGGCGCGAACGTGCGGGCGACTATACTGTCGACAAGGCTTGCCCTATAGACGATGTAGAGGCTTTTCTGTCTAAGTTGTAACTGTCTATTTTGACGATGGTATTTTTTTGAAACTTTTTTGAAACATTTGTCGTATATTATAAATAGTGTCATTATACAAAGTACCATACAATACTGATGAAATTATCCTTTTTAGCAACTACGCAGATGAAAAAATCTGCTTATCAGTTCAATCTTCCCAACGATTTGATTGCCGACAAGCCGACAGACGAGCGCGACAAGGCGCGTCTCATGGTTGTTGATCGTAAAACAGGCTCTATCGAACATCGCAAGTTTTGCGATTTGATAGACTATGTCGATGCGGGCGATGTTATTGTAGCCAACAATACGCGTGTGTTCCCCTCGCGTCTTGAGGGCGAGAAGGAAAAGACTGGTGCTACAATCAAGGTCTTTCTTTTGCGCGAACTTAACGAGGAGATGCGCCTGTGGGATGTCATCGTCGACCCTGCTCGCAAGATACGCATAGGCAACAAGCTTTATTTTGGACCTAATGGTTCTTTGATGGCAGAGGTCTACGACAATACTACCAGCCGTGGTCGCACGGTGCGTTTTCTTTTCGACGGCTCGCACGACGAATTTATTGCTACCATCAAGAGTCTTGGCGCGCCTCCTATTCCCGACGAACTTTACAACCTGCGTGGCAGAGGCATAAAGAATTACGACAAAGAACGTTATCAAACAATCTATGCCTCGTGTGAGGGCGCTGTGATGGCACCCAACGCTGGATTGCATGTTAGCGAAATCATGCTCAAGCGCTTTGCTATCAAGGATGTGCTGTGGCGCGAGCTTACACTTCATCTTGGTCTGGGCACTCCTATCGATGTCGAAGACCTCTCCAAACATCACATGGGAGCCGAAGAGATGCACATCAACGAGGACACTTGCAACTCCGTCAATGATGCTAAAAACAACGGACACCGTATCTGCTGTCTTGGCGCCAGCACCCTCAGGGCTCTCGAATCGGCTGTAACTGTTGCTGGCAAGATATGCCCATTCGATGGCTGGACCAACAAGTTCATCTATCATCCCTACAACTTTTCTGTTGCCGACATGCTGGTAACGAGCTTGCATCATAGTGTCTCTTCGCAATATATCATGACAGCCGCCTTTGCCGGTCCCGAGCTCTTGGCAAAAGCCTATGATGTGGCCATCAAGGAAAAATATCGTTTTAGCACCTACGGCGACGCCATGCTTATCCTGTAGTCTTGCAGGACTATAGATATTTCAAGTCGATTTGCATCGATAAAGGTGCGGGTCGACTTGTTTTTGAAAAAAAATAGGGCATCATTTATCTTCAAGACGACTTAACAAATAATCTATGCCACCACTTGCTGAAATATTGCGTCCCAAGACGTTGGACGAATACATAGGTCAGCAGCATCTTGTCGGCAAAGGTGCTGTGCTGCGTACTCTTATCGAGTCGGGCAATATACCCTCTATGATTCTTTGGGGACCTCCGGGAATAGGCAAGACCACTCTTGCCACCATCATCTCGCACACTCTTCATCGTCCTTTTCATACCCTCAGCGCTATCAGCAGCGGTGTCAAAGACGTGCGCGAGGTCATCGACAAGGCCAAGCAACAGCAGGGTGCGGTGCTCTTTATCGATGAGATACATCGTTTCAGCAAAAATCAGCAAGACTCCCTCTTGGGTGCTGTCGAGCGCGGCGTTATCACCCTTATAGGTGCCACCACCGAAAATCCGTCCTTCGAGGTCATCTCAGCTCTTCTTTCGCGCTGTCAGGTGTATATCCTCAAAGACTTTGGCGAGGAGGAGATGCGCCAGCTGCTCGATGTGGCTGTACGCCACTATGCTACGCAGGGACGTAGCGTCAAGCTTGTGGAGACTGAGGCGTTGATGCGCATTAGCGGCGGCGACGCACGCAAGCTGCTCAATGCCATCGAGCTTGTCGTCAACAAGTCTACAGACTCCGAAGTCCTCGTCGATAATGCCACCACCACTGCTGTCATACAGCAAAACCTCGCCTATTACGACCGTCAGGGCGAGATGCACTACGACATAGTTTCCGCTTTCATCAAATCTATACGTGGCAGCGACCCCAATGGCGCCGTATATTGGATGGCGCGCATGATAGCCGGTGGCGAAGACCCCGTGTTTATAGCTCGTCGTATGCTCATTTCCGCCAGCGAGGATATAGGCAATGCCAACCCCAACGCCTTGCTCATGGCAAACGCCACCTTCGACACCGTTACCAAGATAGGCTACCCAGAGTGTAGCATCGCTCTCTCGCAGTGCGCTGTATACCTTGCCACCTCGCCCAAGAGCAACAGCACCTATATGGCGCTGCATGCCGCCGAGGATGCAGTGAAATACGGTGGCGACCTCCCTGTGCCATTGCATCTGCGCAATGCACCCACCAAGTTGATGAAGGACAACGGCTATTCGCAGGGCTACAAATATGCACACGACTATCCTGGCAACTTCGTTATACAGGAGTTCCTGCCCGATGCCTTGTCGGGACGCACATTTTATGTTCCAGGCTTCAATCCTCGCGAGCAGGAGACTCGTCGCCAGATGCACGAAAAATGGCAGGGTAAATATGGTTATTAATACTTAACGCACACTCTATGGCAGACGCACTGCTCACCGTCGAGCATCTCACCAAGTCGTATGGCGACAAGCTTCTATTCGACGACATCTCTTTTGGTATCAATGCAGGACAGAAAACGGCACTCATAGCCCGCAACGGCTACGGCAAAAGCACTCTTCTCAACATCCTTACGGGTCATACTCTACCCGACGATGGCAAGATAACCTTTCGCGGCGATGTCAAGATGGCCTTCCTTCCGCAAAATCCCGACTTTGGCCAGCACCGCACCTTGCAAGACTATGTCATGTCGGCTCAACGTCCTGAGCATGAAGATCCATGGGTCTACGAACAGCGCGTGGCGGAGATACTCTCGCGGCTGCATGTCCCCGACCTCTCGCGCGACCTTGCCACCCTCAGCGGCGGCGAACGCAAAAAGGTGGCACTTAGCCGCATACTTATCGACGACGTCAATCTCCTGCTTCTCGACGAGCCTACCAACCATCTCGACATACAGATGATAGAGTGGCTCGAAGACTATCTCTCGCGTCAGCGTCTCGCCATACTCATGGTTACGCACGACCGTTATTTCCTCGACCATGTATGTCAGGATATTCTTGAACTCGACAACAGCCGCCTTTATCACTACAAGGGCTGTTACGACTACTATCTCGAAAAGAAAGCCGACCGCATAGCCGTAGAACGTGCCGAGGTGGAGAAGGCTCGCAACCTCTATCGCACCGAGCTTGACTGGATGCGACGCATGCCGCAGGCGCGTGGCACCAAGTCGCAGGCGCGTATCGATGCCTTCTACGAGCTTGAGGCAAAGGCGCGCACCAAGTTCGACGACAGCCGCCCCGAGCTGTCTGTACGCACTGAACGCATGGGCGGCAAGATCCTTGAGCTCTATAACCTCTGCATGGCTTTCAACGGCCGTACACTTCTCGACGATTTCTCCTACACCTTCAAGAAAGGCGACAAGATAGGCATCGTGGGGCCTAACGGCGTGGGCAAAAGCACCTTCTTGAATATCATCACTGAAAATATTCGTCCCGACTCAGGACGCGTGGTGGTAGGGCAGACCATCCGTTTCGGCTTCTACACCCAGCAGGGCATGTCAGCTCGCGACGACATGCGCGTCATAGAGATAATACGTGAGGTGGCTGACATCATCGAGCTCGACGGTGGCAAAACTCTCTCGGCTCATCAGTTCCTCACCTACTTCGGCTTCGACGATGCCACGCAGTACAACTATTTCGCCAACCTCAGCGGCGGAGAGCGCCGCAGGCTCTATCTGTTGAAAGTGCTGATGGCTAACCCCAACTTCCTTATCCTTGACGAGCCTACCAACGACCTCGATGTCTATACTATAGAGACACTTGAACGTTTCCTATCGCTCTTCAAGGGGTGCCTGCTCATCGTCAGTCACGACCGTAGCTTTATGGATCACCTTGTCGACCATGTCTTTGTCTTCGAAGGCGAAGGCAAGATACGCGACTATCAAGGCAACTACAGCCAGTATCTCGCATGGCGCACCCAGCAGCAGCGTGTCACCGTCAAGCAGCAGAAAGAGGCGAAGCCTCGCGCCGACAAGCCCAAGCCACAGACTCCACGCGCCACCTACAAGCAGAAAAAGGAGTACGAGCAACTTGCCATCGACATCGAGGTTCTTGAAAAAGAAAAAAGCACCATCGAGCAACTTTTGTCCGGTGAAGAGCAAGACCCCGACAAGATAATGCAGGCATCGCAGCGAATAGGCGAGATAATGGCACTCCTCGACGAGAAAGAACTCCGCTGGCTCGAACTCGACGAGCTGATGTGATTTCCCTTTTTTGTTATATTTCCCTGATCTATTCAAAATTCTATTCTATTGCTGTGAATAGGATAGCCGCTATAAAAAAACGGGGAGCGTGTGACATCTATATTCTCTTCTTCCGACTTGCCCATATCCTCAACCCTTGTCACATTATTTTGATACAATCCAACTTCTTAGCCTGTTCTTCAGAGAGTAGTTCTCCAGAGTGTCCTTTTCGCCATTCTATTTCTGGCAAAATTGATTCCAACTGCTCTATGGTTATACATGGGGAGTCTGGGTCTCACGGATGTTCGATAGTTATATCCACATAGTGGCGTTTTTTTGGGGGTGATAGCCCAATCTTTTTCTTCGTGAGGTTTTGACAGAAAGACACCATGAAAAAAAACACCATTCGGACCTTCTCCAACTCTAACCATGATGTATTTGTCGCCTATGTCTGCCCATTCCCTTTCATAGATGCTCTAATCGCACTGAAAACCATCAGGCCATTTCTTTCTTGCCTCCCTGAAGTTCTTTGTTTTACTGCTACTTGTGCTTTGCTTTTATCGCATTATATAAGTACTCATGTCTTTATTTTATTGGTATTACAAATCTCTTATCTTCGTCAAAGTTCCATTGAACTTGGTAGGTCTGTCCTGACACTTGGTCAAGCATTATGAAATTGTATATATTTTTTGTTGGTTGTAGAATAAATCTATTAGGAATTGTGTTGTCTATTTGTGATTTTGTCCATTAGAAAAAAAAACAATAATTTTGTCCATTACACATCTAAAACACACAGGGTGTTCCATTTGACGATGGCACACCCTGTGTTGTTTCTTTATTTTTTATTACGGTTAGTATGACCTTGCGAAGATTACACGGCGGTGCGACGGTTTGCCGCTGTATATGCATTTGCCTTCCTCTTCGGGTGCGTCGTAGGGGATGCAGCGTATGGTGGCTTTGGTCTCCTCTTTTATCTTTTCTTCGGTTTCGGTGGTGCCGTCCCAGTGGCAGAGCAGGAAGCCGTTCTTCTCTATCTCTACTTTGAAGTCTTCCCAGGTGTCTACCTTGCGTGTCTGTGCGGTGCGGAAGTCTTTGGCACGTTGCAGTAGGCTGGTTTGTATGTCGGCGAGCAGTTGCTCGATATGTTCGGCTAAGCCTTCTATTGGCATGGTCTCTTTAGCAAGGGTGTCGCGGCGGCATATCTCGCATGTGCCGTTCTCCATGTCGCGTGGGCCTATGGCGAGACGTACTGGCACGCCTTTGAATTCGTATTCGGTGAATTTCCAGCCGGGCTTGTATTCCGTGCGGTTGTCGTATTTCACCGTTATGCCTTTGGCTTTGAGTGCGTTGATGATGGGGTGCACTTTCTCGTCAATCTGTGCCAGTTGCTCGTCGTTTTTGCATATTGGCACTATTGCCACCTGTATTGGTGCCAGCTTGGGCGGCAGCACCAGTCCGTTGTCGTCGCTGTGGGTCATGATGAGTGCTCCCATAAGGCGTGTGCTTACGCCCCACGATGTTGCCCATACGTATTCCAGTTTGTTTTCTTTGTTGAGGAATTGCACCTCGAAGGCTTTGGCGAAGTTCTGTCCGAGGAAGTGCGATGTGCCGGCTTGCAGTGCTTTGCCGTCTTGCATCATGGCTTCGATGCAGTAGGTGTCGTGGGCTCCGGCGAAGCGTTCGTTGGGCGACTTGACGCCTTTTATCACTGGCACTGCCATGAAGTTCTCGGCGAAGTCGGCGTATACGTCGAGCATGCGGCGCGCCTCTTCTTCAGCTTCTTCGCGTGTGGCGTGGGCTGTGTGGCCTTCTTGCCATAGGAACTCGGCGGTGCGGAGAAACATGCGTGTGCGCATCTCCCAGCGTACCACGTTGGCCCATTGGTTGCAGAGGATAGGCAGGTCGCGGTACGACTTTATCCAGTTTTTGTAGGTGCTCCAGATGATGGTCTCTGAGGTGGGACGTACTATAAGCTCTTCTTCAAGTTTGGCTGCAGGGTCTACTACCACGCCTGTGCCGTCGGGGTTGTTCATCAGGCGGTGGTGGGTAACCACGGCACATTCTTTGGCAAAGCCTTCCACATGTTCGGCTTCGCGGCTGAGGAACGATTTGGGTATGAAGAGTGGGAAGTAGGCGTTGCTGTGTCCGGTTTCTTTGAACATCTTGTCTAAGGCCTCGTGCATCTTTTCCCAGATAGCGTAGCCATAGGGTTTTATTACCATGCATCCGCGTACTGCCGAGGTCTCGGCAAGGTCGGCGCGTACTACCAGTTCGTTGTACCATTCGGAGTAGTTCTCCGAGCGTTTTACAAAATCTTTTGCCATTGTGTTTGTATGTTAAGTTTCTATTTTAAAAATAATAGTATTCGTGAGCGCTCTTGCCTTTTAGCGGGAACATCCAGCAGAGCTTGATGGTGTAGAGCAGGTCGAAGTAGGTGTTGTTGTCGGGCCCCGACAGCTTGAGGTAGTTGTCGTAGATGTAGTCGCGTGTGCTGTGGGTCCAGCATTCGCTGACCTCGAAGGTGATGTAGAAGTTGATGAGGTTGGCGAAGTTGCTCATGTACCACAGGCCTATCGACTGTGTCAGCATCCAGCCGCTGCGCTGGTGGTCGTAGAGTAGGGCGTAGTCGCTGTCTATCTGTGGCGCGTTGACTTCGTTGAGGGTGAAGATGGTCTGCTGTTGCAGCCATCCAGCGCTAAGCCTGGCGAGGATGCCGCTGTTGGGGTTGCGTGTAGGGAATGGCGGGAATATCTTGCCTACGCCGGCTTTGAGGGCTATGCCGCGGTTGTAGGCTGTTACCACGGCGTCGGTGCCGTTGGTGCCTATGATTATCTCGTCGGAGGTGTATATGTTGTCCATACGTTCGCTACGGTGCAGCAGGTTGTCGTTGCCGAACCAGAAGTCGGCGTCTATGGATGCCAGCCAGTTGCTTTTGTATTTGTAGAAGGTGTTGATGCCAAAGTTGAGCCATGGCGCTTTGTAGAGGCTTGCCATGGTGGCGTTGCCGCTGCTGCCGCCGTCGGAGAGTAGCACTGTCGAGGCTCCCGACGATGGAAATATTGTGCCGAAGTCAAAGCCTATTATGTGGCATTGAAAGGTGTCGAGCTTTATAGCATCTTGAGCTTTTAAGGGCTTGCTGCATAGCAATACAGCTGCTGTTGTTAGTAGTACAAGGCCTATTTTTTTGTTTGCTCTCATCGATTTATGCTTGTGTTTTGTGAGAATTTTGTACTTTTGCATCTTATTTTCACATTTGCAAAAGTACAGAAAATATTTCAAATCGTTGCAATGCTTTTGCTTTATGCTTCCGAGGCATTCTTCGAGTTGGCTGTTTTTAATATGACAAGGTATGATGTCTAATGGCAGGTTTGGCTGTGGCAGGGTGGGCGGCATGTTGTCGCACTTTGCCTATAATGTAGGTATAAGGGCTTATCTCTTAGGTGTCTGTGTTGCTTCGCTTTTTAGCGACAAGGCCCGTATGATGCGGCGCGGCTGGCACGACACATGGCGTGCCGTCAAGTCTCACGTCTCGAAACGGCGTACTGTATGGTTTCATGCCTCTTCGTTGGGCGAGTTCGAGCAGGCGCGTCCTGTTGTCGAGAGTTATCGCAAGGCGCACCCCGACGACTTTATCCTGCTCACCTTCTTCTCGCCGTCGGGCTATACGGTGCGTCATAACTATGGTGTCGCCGACAAGGTGCTGTATCTGCCTATGGATACTCCACGCAATGCTCGCCGCTTTGTGCAAGCCTACAAGCCTGAGGTGGCTTTCTTTGTCAAGTACGATTTTTGGTTCAACTATCTCTTGCAGCTCAAAGAGATAGGCTGCCGCACATTCATCTTCTCGTCTATCTTCCGTCCTCAGCAGTATTTCTTCCAGTGGTACGGCGGCTGGTTTTGCAGGCAGCTGGCAGAGTGCTACGAACATCTCTATGTGCAGAACGACGAGTCGGTGGCTCTGCTTGCCGCTCATGGTGTGGCAAACTGCTCTGTGGCTGGCGACACACGTTTCGACCGTGTTGCCGACATTGCCGCCGCTGCTCAGTGTTTCCCCATCCTTGAGCAGTTCGTCGCTGACGGCAGGGTGCTGCTGGCTGGCAGCAGCTGGGAGCCCGACGAGCAGCATCTGTGTCAGTATCTCGCTCATGCGCCTCATGATATAAAGCTTGTGCTGGCGCCGCATGTTATCAGCGAGCAGCATATCAAGGCTATCGTCAACCTCTTTGGCGCTGAGCGCTGCTGCCGTTACACGCAGTTGCAAGATATGGAAACCATTCCTCATTGCCGCGTGTTGATTGTCGACACCATGGGCATGCTCTCTGCTCTTTATCGTTATGCCACTGTGGCTTATATCGGTGGCGGCTTTGGCAAAGGCATCCACAACACCCTCGAGGCGGTGGCTTTTGCCAAGCCTGTGGTTTTTGGCCCCAACTATCGCAAGTTCCAGGAGGCGTGCCAGCTGGTAGAGCGCGGCGGAGGCTTCACCTATCAGCGCTACGACGAGCTGCTGTCCATCCTCGACAGCCTTTTTGCCGACGAAGAGCATTACAGCAAGGCTTCGCAGACGTGCCAGGCCTATCTCAACGAAAACCTTGGCAGCACGCAAGTCATCATGCAGGGCGTGCAATAGCATCAACACAATAGTACCCCATTTGTATCGTAGTATCTACATAATAGTCGTTGTCTTTGTCGCAATCCTTGCTGCTTCGTGTGCCAATACAGCGCGCGTGCTAAAGCCCTCGGAGCATTTGCTGGTGCGCAACAGCTTTGTCTTGGAGATGGCAGACAGCACCGCAGTGTCAGACGCAGAGCGTCAGGCTTTTTCCGACCACAACAAGTATGTACGCCAGCGGCCTAAGAATGGTGTCTTTCATCAAAATCTTTCGCTTGTCAACACCTACTTCTGGGTGTCTCCTTCCGACACTTCGTGGTGGGCGCGCACCATGCGCAACCTCGGCACGCAGCCTGTCGTCTACAAGCCAGCCTTGGCGGAGGTCAGTGCCAAGCAGATAGAAGGCATGTTGCAAGGCAAGGGCATGTTCCAGTCATCAGTAACTGTTGATACCCATCATCTCTCTCATCGTCATCTTGAGGTTGTCTACCGTGTCTCAGCCTCTCACCGCTATCGCATACGCGAGGTGCTGTTCATCGCCGCCGCCCCGACATCCGACAGCCTTGTCAAGACGCTGCAGTCCGGGAGCCTCTTGCGCAAAGGCGACTATTACGACCAAGACCTCATCAGCGCCGAGCGCGACCGTATCTCCTCCACACTCCTGCTTGACGGCTACTACCTCGCCTCTCCTCAGCTTATATCTTTCGTCATCGACACCACATACGCACGCAACCTACTATCTATCGAGGTGCATATCTCCAACCCCTTGCAGTATGTCGACGGCAACGTTGTGCAGCGTCCGTTCCAGCGCTACTACTTCGACAGTATCACCTTCAATGCCAACAGGGTCTCCTCGTCAGCCATACAGCGTGTCCTCTCGCTCAAAACCGGCGACCTCTATAATCCTCGTCGCGTCTCTTACAACTACAATGCGCTGCTGGGTCTGAGAAACTTCAATCTTATCAACTTCGACTTCACCGAGTCGCCACGAAGCTCCGACAGCCTTCGCCTGCTCAATACGCGCATACGCCTGCACAACAGCAGTCAGCAGCAGGTCAGCCTCTCGCTTGAGCTCAGCAACGCCTCGCCCATCTCAAAAGAGTCGGCAAACAGCGGCAACTTCGGACTCGAGACAGTGCTCTCCTACCAGCACCGCAACCTCTTTGGCGGCGCCGAGCTTTTCACCCTCGAAGGCAACTTCCTCAGCGAGCTGCGCAAAGATGTCTTCAGGTCGGTACACGACGACTTCCGCTCCAACTTCTCCGCCTTCGAGACAGGTCTCAACGCCACCATCGACCT
>JAZRVD010000094.1:0-9264 GCA_045598945.1 Bacteroidales bacterium
GTGTTGGCGTGGAGGTCGTACAGCCTCGTCCCTTTTATAGCACTATCTATGCCACTGCCCAGGTGCTGCCGGCCAACGATGCCACCTGGCAGGTGGTGGCAAAAATCGATGGTGTTGCTCGTTTTAGCGACAATAGCATACTTGTTGGCTGTCGTGTGGCTAAGGGGCAGTGCTTGATGAGTATCGACAACAGTATGATGCCCGACGACAACATCCAAGTTAGAAAACAGGAGGCTTTGGCCGCCTATGATGCCGCCAAGGCTGACTATGAGCGTAAACAGGAGCTGCTCAGGTCGCATCTTGTTACCAAGAGCGACGCTGAACAGGCCAGGCAGAAATATCTTAGTGCCAAGGCACGTTACGACAATCTAACTGCCAATACCACCTCCAATGGCACGTCGGTCCTCTCGCCGGCGTCGGGCTATATCAAGGCGCTGAATGTCGCCAATGGAGTGTTTGTGTCGGCAGGGCAGACTTTGGCAACGATCACCAAGGGCAGCAATTATGTGATGCAAGCGCAGGTGCCACAGCAGCACTATCGTGAGTTGAGGCATATTGTAGGTGCTTCGTTTGAAGATCCTGTTACGCATGTCTGGCACGACATCGACGACTATCAGGGCAAGCTGCTCTCTTATAGCCAGAGTGCGGCTTCGCACAGTCTGCCGGTAACGTTTAGTGTCAGCAACAGTGCCGACCTCCTCGATGGCGGCTTTGTAAAGATGTATATCAGGGTAGGGGCGGGAAAAGACTGTATCAGTGTGCCAAATGCAGGTATAATAGAGGAGATGGGCGCGTTTTTTGTTTTCGTTCAGCTCGATGAGGACTGCTACGAGAAACGCACTGTCTCTTTAGGCTCGTCCGATGGACTGCGTACAGAGGTCGTAGACGGTTTGCACGATGGCGAGCGGGTGGTGTCGTCCAATGCTGTCATGCTAAAACTCTCGCAGAGCGCCGGTGCCATGGACCCCCATGCTGGTCATGTTCATTAATCTTAAATCGATGTGGTATGATAAAAAAAATATATTTGGCACTCTCTGCGATGATGGCTTGCTATGTCGTTGCAGCCCAAGAGCCTTATCTCGACTTTGCCACTCAGATATTGCACAATAATGTTGATATGCGGGTGCTGCTCAAACGCTGTATGGCAGACAGTGCCGCTGCCGTGGGCGGCTCTCTTTTCGACAACCCCGAAGTCGAGTTTGCCTACTACGATGGCAGCCCGTCGTCGGTAGGCATACGCTGGGACCTCAGCGTAACGCAACATCTCAGAATGCCTACCTACTATGTGGCGCATAATCGTCAGCGCAGTCTTAAACAGGACGAGGCGCGTATCGACTTCTCTCTTAGTCGACGTGCTTTGCAGACGCGTATAGAGATGCTCTGCTCCGACATGGTATTGCTCAATGCGTTATATAGCCACTATGGCCAGTGCGAGGCTAAGGCGCAAGCCTTGGGCGATGCCTATAGGCGCAGCCTTGACGAGGGAGAGTGCACTGTGATAGAGTATAATAGCATCATGATGATGCTTACGCAGATACATGGCAAGCTGTCAGAGACCGAGATACAACGAAACGAAAAACTTTCGGAGCTCTCCATGCTGAATGGTGGCATGCAGGTGGCCTTTACCCAAGACACCTTTGCTATTGTCTCTCTGCCGTCAGATATCGAGCGTTATGCCGACAGCGTTGTCGCTCATGGCACCTATGCTCTGCATCGTGGCAATATTATCGGCCAGTATGCCAATGCGGTAAGCGTTGCTCGTAGCGAGTGGCTGCCGAGCATTGGCGTGGGCTATGCCAGCGAGAACACTGTTGGCGAGACCTTCCGTGGCGGCGTCCTTTCGCTTACTCTCCCTCTCTGGAACAATGCACGTAGGGTGAGT
Organism: Bacteroidales bacterium; assembly: GCA_045598945.1. Classification (GTDB taxonomy): domain Bacteria; phylum Bacteroidota; class Bacteroidia; order Bacteroidales; family P3; genus Colimorpha. Next base: position 1,883 of record JAZRVD010000094.1, read on the forward strand.
GGCGCCAAGCTGGAACAGCAGGCTGCAACGGAGCAGCACGCCAACGACCAAGCCATCGAGCGGCAAAAGCTGTTGCAATGCTATCACAAGGCCGCGATGCTGCAAAAAACCATAGCCACACTGCAAAAGAGTCTGTCGGCATACAATAGCGAAGCTCTGTTGCACACCGCCTTGAAGGCTGGCGAGATAACGGTGCAGCACTATTTGCAGCAGTGGGAGGCTTTTCATGATGCCAACCTCTCTTTGCTGACCCTTCAACATGAATTGGACCATACCGTCATACAGCTCTACAGTATGGAATAACGAAAGGTTTTTTGTATGTTAAAAAGAATAATATCATATAGTTTAGACCATCGCCTGACAATACTTGTGGCGGTGGTGGCGCTCGTTGTCGCCGGTATCTATGCTGCTCGAAAGATTTCCGTCGATGTCTTCCCCGACCTCACAGCGCCTACTGTTGTGGTGATGACCGATGCTCACGGCATGGCGCCAGAAGAGATAGAGCAGCTTATAACCTTTCCTATAGAGACGGCTGTCAACGGAGCCTCCAATGTGCGGCGTGTGCGTTCCACCTCGTTGCAAGGCAGTTGCTTTGTGTTTGTCGAGTTCGACTGGGGTATGGATGTCTTCAAGGCAAGGCAGATAGTCAGCGAAAAGCTTACCACTCTCAACGGCAAGTTGCCCGAGGGCATCACGCCTGTCATGGCGCCGCAGAGCAGCGTGATGGGCGAGATACTGTTTGTCGGCTTGCAGGTCGACACCACTATGCAGGTAGCTTGTCATACCTCTATGCAGCAGCTGCACACCATTGGCGAATGGGTCGTCAAGCCTGCCATTCTCGGCACTGGCGGCGTGTCGCAGGTTACGGTGATGGGCGGCGACACCAAGCAATACCATGTTGTTGCCAATCCGCACAAGATGCAATACTATGGTGTTGCTTTAGAGCAGGTCGAAAAGGCTGTCGTCGCTCTTGCTGGCAATGCCTCTGGCGGCATAGCTCGCGACTACGGCAACGAATACTCTATTCGCACTATGTCGCGCACTTGCAGCACGGCAGAGATGGGCTCCGCCGTCGTGGCTGTATGCAATGGCAGGCCAGTGAGGCTCGACGAGGTGGCAGATGTCGCCGAAGCCTCTGCTATAAGGATGGGCTATGCCTCTGCCAACAACACCCCGGCTGTCCTGCTCTCTGTCTCCAAGCAGCCCAATGTCAACACCCTCGATGTTACAAGAAGTATCGATGCCAACCTCGATGCCATTCAGGCTTCTCTGCCCGAGGACGTGATACTCAATAGCCATATCTTCCGTCAGGCTGACTTTATCGAGTCGTCGGTGGGCAATGTCGCTGAGGCATTGCTCGAAGGCGCTCTCTTTGTCCTGATAGTGCTTATGCTGTTCTTGGGCAGCCTTCGCACCACGTTGATATCCATTGTCTCTATACCTGTCTCTTTGCTTGGCACTGTGCTGTGCCTCTATTTGCTTGGCATGGAGGTCAATACCATGACTCTCGGTGGCTTGTGCATCGCCATCGGCTCGCTGGTGGATGATGCTATTATCGATGTTGAAAATGTCTATAAGGCACTTCGTCGCAACTTTGCTTTGCCCAAGCCAAGCCAGTTGAGTGTCAGAGACGTTGTCTTCGCTGGCTCTACCGAGATACGCTCTTCCATCATCCATGCCACGCTTATCATTATCATCACCTTCATACCTCTCTTTTTCCTCAGTGGCTTGGAGGGCAGGATGCTCAAGCCTTTGGGCGTAGCCTATATCATCGCTATCTTTATGTCGCTGCTTACAGCGCTCACTCTCACACCGTTGCTGTGCAGGCTCATGCTGGGTGGCGATGCCTATCTTGTCAAAAAGCAAAAAGAACGGTGGCTTACGTCGTGGCTTACCGATGCCTACAAGGCTATGCTTGTTTGGTCGCTCAACCACAAAAGGCCTGTCTTGATTGCCTCAATAGTTCTGTTGCTGGTCTCTGTCGTCTCGCTGCTGACGTTGGGACGTGGCTTCTTGCCCGATTTCAACGAGGGCTCGCTGACTATTGCCGTTGTTGCCAAGCCGGGCATCTCGCTCGACGAAAGCAATCGTCTGGGACAGTTTGTGGAGCAGACCCTGCTCGATATTCCAGAGGTGCAGTCTACCTCTCGCCGCACTGGTCGTGGCGACCTCGACGAGCATTCCCAGAGCACCTATGGTGCCGAGGTCGATGTCAATTTTTCCCTCAGCAATCGCAGCAAGGCGGAGTTTGTCAACGATGTTCGTCGCCAGCTCTCTGCCATTCCGGGCATAGCCATCTCGGTAGGCCAGCCTCTCAGCCACCGTATCGACCACATGGTCTCTGGCTCTCAGTCCGACATTGCCGTCAAGGTCTTTGGCAGCAATTTGTCGGAGCTGTATATGCTGGGCAACAAGATAAAGCAGGTGGCATTGGGTGTCGACGGCATTGTAGATGTCAATGTCGAGCAGCAGACCGAGACTCCACAGCTGCAGATAACGCCTGTTAGAGAGAAACTTGTCGCCTATGGCATCGACATGCAGAGCTTCAACAGCGCTGTCGAGGTGGCTATAAATGGCAAGAAGGTTGGCGAGGTGTTCGAAAATCAACAGTCTTTCGACCTTCTGCTTATGCTCGACAAGGCCGACAACAGCCGCCCTCCTACCATAGCGGAGATTGGCGACATGCTTATCGACAGCCCTGTGGCTGGCAAGCTGCCTTTGCGTGAGGTGGCCGATATTGTGTCGGCAGGTGGTCCTAACAGCATCTCTCGCGAGAATGTGCAGCGTCGCATCATTGTGTCGGCAAATGTCAGCGGCAGAGATGCCGCAAGCGCTGTGCGCGAGTTGCGTCAGGCTATCGCAGAGCATGTCCCTATGCCCGAAGGCTATCGTGTGGCGTTCTCCGGCCAGTTCGAGAATGCCTCTGCCGCCGCTCGCACCCTGCTGCTGGTCTTTCTCGCTGCCTTGGTTATGATATATCTGTTGTTGTATGCCGAGTTCCGTTCTCATGCCTTGTCGTTTATAGTGCTGCTCAATTTGCCTCTTGCCCTCATTGGCGGTGTCCTCGCCGTGCGTCTGGGCAGTGGCTTGCTCTCCATATCTGCCATCATTGGTTTTATCACCCTCTTTGGCATCGCCACGCGCAACGGCATCCTGCTCGTGGCAAAGTACCGGCAGTTAGAGCTCTCTTCTTCCAACACGCGCGAGATGGTCTTGACAGGCTCTGCCGAGCGCCTTATGCCTATTGTCATGACAGCACTCACCACGGCTCTGTCGCTCATACCCATGGCACTGGCTTACGACCATGCCGGCAACGAGATTCAGGCACCTATGGCGCTGGTGGTCTTGGGCGGCCTGGTCTCGTCAACGCTCCTCAATATTGTCGTCATACCTATTGTCTATGAGATATATGCCTCTTACAGCCGCTCCGCTGCCTCCAACCAATACTAAAGCCTTCGCCACATCGTTAATAAATAATAAAATATTAATCATCTACTATGAAACAGACCACACTGTGCTATCTCGACAATGGCAGCGACTATCTTATGCTGCATAGGGTGAAAAAACAAAACGACGCCTCGCACGACAAGTGGATTGGCGTGGGCGGCAAATGCGAGCCTGGCGAGAGCCCCGACGAGTGCATGCTGCGCGAGGTGATGGAGGAGACCGGCTTGCATATCCTTTCATGGCGCTATAGGGGCATTGTTACCTTTGTGTCCGATGTCTGGCCTATGGAGTATATGCACCTCTTTGTCGCCACCGAATGGTCGGGCAGCCAGATAGAATGTAACGAGGGCGACTTGCAGTGGGTGCAAAAAAACAGGCTTCTCGACCTCAATCTCTGGCAGGGCGACAAGATTTTCCTCTCACTCTTGCAGCAGGACATCCCTTTCTTCTCGCTCAAGCTGGTATACCATGGCAACGACCTCTGCAGCGCCAAGCTCAACGGCGAGCCACTGCCACTCTCAACCCCAGATTGTATATTTGCAAAGAATTAAGTACTTTTGCAGTCGGATTCAATAGTTTTTGTTATGAAAAAATACCTCTTCTTGATAATGTTGCTGGCCTCGTCGCTCTTCGCTGTGGCGCAGACGCTCAGTGTGGCCTCTTTCGAGCCGGCACCTACCGACGCTACGGCTGTCAATCATGGCACCAAGAAGAGCGACATCAACGGCAGGACATGCGCTCTCATCAAGGTGCAGAGCACCCTGCGGGGGTTGAACTTCGAGACAGGCACACTCGGCCTTTGCGATGCCGACGGCGCCGCCGTTATGGAAAAGATTGGCGAGACGTGGGTCTATGTGCCTGCCGGCACAGTCAAGCTCACCATTCTCCACAAGGACTTCCTCCCTCTGCGCAACTATCAGTGGGGCTACTCTCTCGAAGGCGGTAAGACCTATATCCTCACCCTCGTCAGCGGTACCGTGCGCACCATCGTGGAGCAGGAGGTCTGCCAGCAGTATGTGGTATTCAATGTTACGCCGCCCGACGCTCTGGTAACCTTCGACGGCAATATCCTCGATGTCAACAAGGGCGTGGCTAAGAAGCTGGTGGCGTGTGGCACCTACGACTATCGTGTCGAGGCCAAGAAGTATCACACCGATGCCGGCAAGGTCTCTGTCTCCGACCCTGCAGCCAAGAAGGTGGTCAATGTTACGCTTCGCCCTGCCTTTGGCAGCATCAAGGTCTCCGGCGGCAACGCCGACGGCGGCACGGTGTACCTCGACAACGAGCGTATGGGCGTCGCCCCTATGGTGTGCCGCGAGGTGGCGAGTGGCACTCACACTCTCAAGATTGCAAAAAACATGTACAATAGCTTTGTCCAGACTGTAGAGGTCGTCGATGGCAAGGAGGCTCTTGTCTCGCCTCAGATGCAGGCCAACTTTGCTCGTATCACCTTCAAGGTCGACAACGATGCCGAGATATGGGTCAACGAGGTGAAGCGTGGCACGGGCAGCCTTACCGATGACTTTGAGGAGGGCGAGTTGCAGATCAGGACTCGTCTGCCGCACCATCGCGACGGCGTGAAGACCTACCGTGTGGTCGCCAACGCACCCGTGGCTACCGTCTCGCTGCCAGCCCCTACGCCTATATATGGTATGCTCGACATCACCAGCACGCCCGACGGCGCCACCGTTATGCTCGACGGCGTAAACGTGGGCGAGACGCCGCTATATATCTCCAAGGTTTTAGAGGGCAGCCACAAGGTCTCCCTCTCCAAGCAGGGCTGTCTCCCCAAGGACGGGCGTGTTACAGTGTCGGAAGGCAAGCTCACCGAATACTCTGCCGTGTTGCCCAACGGCTATGATATGCAGTTCTCCGCCAATGTAGAAGGCGCCATGCTGAGCGTCGACGGCGGCGAGTATGTCCCTTTGCCGGCAACGCTCTCGCTCCTGCCGGGCAGCCATGCCGTCTCTGTCAAGAAGGAGGGCTACGACGACTTCTCCCAAACCATAGAAGTCATAGCCTCATGTGGGTATAAGTTCCGACTGCAAGAGACTCGCAAGGATCTTATTACCGTCAAAGTCAAAGGTCAGGCTATCGAGATGGTGTGGGTGGAAGGCGGCTCATTCAATATGGGTAGCAACGATGGCTCAATTATCGAGAAGCCCGTGCATAGTGTAACCCTTGACGGCTACTATATAGGCAAGTACGAGGTTACGCAGGCACTATGGCAGGCGGTCATGGGCAGCAATCCGTCATATTTCAAAGGAGATAACAGACCGGTAGAGGAGGTAAGCTGGAACGACTGTCAGCAGTTCGTCTCCAAGCTCAACCAGCTTACTGGCAAGAAGTTCTCGCTGCCCACCGAGGCGCAGTGGGAGTACGCCGCCCGTGGCGGCAGCAAGAGCAAGGGCTACACCTATAGCGGCAGCAACAACATAGGCAATGTGGCGTGGTATGATGGTAACAGCAATGGTAATACTCACCCCGTAGGGCAGAAAGCCCTCAACGAGCTGGGCATCTACGACATGAGCGGCAACGTGTGGGAGTGGTGCTTGGACTGGTATGACGGAGACTACTATTCTAACTCTCCTTCTCGCAACCCTGTCAACAACAGCGCTGCCTCTTCTCGTGTGCTTCGTGGCGGTGGCTGGGGCAGCCTTGCCGAGGGCTGCCGTGTGGCGAGTCGTATCAACGGTACCCCTACTGATCGCGACTTCAACCTTGGCTTGCGTCTTGTCGTGCTCCCTTAGTTTACAACAAATATCAACAAGATGTAAGCTAAGCAAGAAGTAAAGAAAATAAAGTAAAGAAAGAGAAAAACAGTAGAACATTACGCCAAGGTTATCGGCCATTGGCGGGCGTGCGAAGCCGCCGCCAATGGCAATAACCTTGGCGAGCGAAAAAAAGATATATCTATCATCAGCAACAGTAAAAACACTATACAATATGACGCTTCAAGAATTTCAAGATGAATTGCGACAAGGCATACCTTCTGTGCTGCCTTCGCCACAACCCTACGACACCTCTGTCAACCACGCTCCCAAACGCAAGGAGATACTCACCGACGAGGAGAAGAAACTCGCCATCCGCAACGCCCTGCGCTATTTCGACCCCAAGGACCATGCCATGCTGGCTCCAGAGTTTGCCGAAGAGTTGCGTCTATACGGCCGCATCTATATGTATCGCCTGCGTCCTACCTATCCTATGTACGCTCGCCCCATAGAGGCCTACCCTGCTAAATGCCGCCAGGCTGCCGCCATCATGCTCATGATTCAAAATAACCTCGACCCTGCCGTCGCCCAGCATCCCCACGAGCTTATAACCTACGGCGGCAACGGCGCCGTGTTTCAAAACTGGGCTCAGTATCGCCTCGTGATGAAGTATCTGAGCGAGATGACCGAGGAACAGACCCTCGCCATGTACAGCGGCCACCCTATGGGTCTCTTCCCTTCTCACAAGGACGCACCTCGCGTGGTGGTTACTAACGGTATGATGATACCCAACTACAGCAAGCCCGACGACTGGGAGCGCTACAATGCTCTCGGCGTTACGCAGTACGGCCAGATGACCGCTGGCAGCTATATGTATATCGGCCCGCAGGGCATTGTGCATGGCACCACCATCACGGTGCTTAACGCCGCACGCAAGATAGGCGCTACCACTGCCGACGAGCGCGGCGCACTGCTCTTCATCACCGCCGGTCTCGGCGGTATGAGCGGCGCTCAGCCCAAGGCTGGCAACATCGCCGGCGTGGTTTCTATCACCGCCGAGATCAACCCTGCCGCCACTCAGAAACGTTTCGAGCAAGGCTGGGTAGACGAGGTGCATGAAAACCTCGACGAGCTCTTCGCCGCTGTCGACAAATCCCGCCAGCAGCACGCCAGCCGCAGCTTCGCCTATCAGGGCAATGTCGTAGACCTCTGGGAATACTGTGC
>JAZRVD010000095.1:0-6669 GCA_045598945.1 Bacteroidales bacterium
TACCTTGCACTGAGGGTGAGCTACTTTAACGAGTTGGACACCTATGCCGAGCTCAAGGGTCTCGACACGCAGAACATCATAGAAGGCGTATGCCTCGACCCACGCATAGGCACGCACTACAACAACCCCAGCTTTGGCTACGGTGGCTACTGCCTGCCCAAAGACACCAAGCAGCTGCTTGCCAACTACAGCGACGTGCCCGAAGAGCTGATACGCGCCATAGTAGACAGCAACCGCACCCGCAAAGACTTTATAGCCGACCAAGTGCTGAAAAAAGCAGGCTACTACGACTACTACAACCACGGCGACTACGAAGCAGGCCAAGAACGCAAATGCCTTGTAGGCGTATACCGCCTGACAATGAAGAGCAACAGCGACAACTTCCGCCAGAGCAGCATACAGGGCATAATGAAGCGCATCAAAGCCAAAGGCGCCGAGGTGATAATATACGAGCCCACACTCCAAAACGGCAGCACCTTCTTCGGCAGCAAGGTGGTCAACGACATTGAGACCTTCAAGCGCGAGAGCATGGCTATCATTGCCAACCGCTACGACGCCTGCCTCGACGACGTTAAGGAAAAAGTGTACACGCGCGACATCTTTAAGCGCGACTAAAACAAGAGACACGACCTACAGCATTGCAAAAAAATGCTATAGGACAGCAACAAAAAAAAGAAAACACTCATGGCGAAGAGTACATCAAAAAGTGATACCGAATACAACACGCCACGACAACAGGCGCCAGCCAAAATAATATACAAGATACTATTTTGGATAGCCAAGCGCTACAGGCACAACAACCTCTCGCCATGGAAGGTGCTGTGCGTAGACATGCTGTTGGTAGTAATGTCGTTTGGCATAGCACAACTGTTCTTCCAACATTTTCTAAACAACGCCAACAACACAGCCAACTCGCTAATACGCCTTGCCGAGCTGATGACAATATCGCTTGCAAGCTTTGCCATAACAGGCAGCTACAGGGGCATCATGCGCCACTCTGGGATGAACGACGTGCTGAAGATAGTCTTTGCATGCAGCATAGGTGCCATACTGAGCCTGACACTATCGTTTATCAACCGTACCTACCACATAGCACCGGTAAACTGCTTTATACTATATACCGAGGCGGTGATATGCTACGCCATGCTGGCAGTGCTGATGATATACTTCAGGCTGCTGTGCCACTATATCTATAACAACTACATACGCAAACGCAGAGCGCAGAACAATGTCATCATCTACGGCGCCGGAGTGGCAGGCATGCTCGCCGCCAACGCCTTGCGTAACGAGCAGCGACAGGACTACAACATCTGCGCCTTTATCGATGACGACAAGAACAAGACCAAGCATCAACTCAACGGCATACACATCTATTCGCGCCACGAGGCGCTGACACCCGAATTTGTAACACGCAACAAAATCAACACACTGCTGATAGCCATACCGTCGATGCGACCATCAGCAAAGCAGGACATCATCAACCAAGGCCTCGACCTCGACCTGAGCGTGAAGACCATACCGCATGTAAATTCGTGGATAAACGGCAGTTTCGCCTCGTCGCAGATACAGGATATCAAGATAGAAGACCTGTTGGAACGCGACCCCATACAGCTCGACAACACCAACGTACACAATGAACTGAGCGGGAAGACCGTGTTGGTAACCGGTGCCGCCGGCAGCATAGGCAGCGAGATATGCCGTCAGGTGCTATGCCACAATCCTAAATGCGTGGTGATGCTCGACCAAGCCGAGAGCGCCATGTACGACCTGCAGTTTGAACTTTGCAACACGCCAAAGTTCAAGGAGATAAAGGAACGGATGATATTTGTAATAGCCAACGTGAAAGACGAGCGACGCATACAGCAGACCTTTACCACCTACAAGCCCGACATAGTGTACCATGCGGCGGCATACAAGCATGTGCCTTTTATGGAAGAGAACGCCTACGAGGCATGCTATGCCAACATCTACGGCACCAAAGTGGTGGCAGACTGCGCGCTGCAACACAGGGTGAAGAAATTTGTGATGATATCTACCGACAAGGCGGTGAACCCCACCAATGTGATGGGCGCCACCAAGCGCATGGCAGAGATATATGTGCAGAGCCACAGCAACGACGACACCCATTTTATCACCACACGTTTCGGCAACGTATTGGGGTCGAACGGCAGCGTGATACCGCTCTTTAAGAAACAGCTGGCCGCCGGAGGACCGCTGACTGTAACCCATCGCGACATCATACGCTACTTTATGACCATACCCGAAGCCTGCAGCCTCGTATTAGAAGCCAGTGCCATAGGCAACGGCGGCGACATCTTTGTATTCGACATGGGCGAACCGGTGAAGATATACCAGTTGGCAAAGCGAATGATACAGCTGTCGGGACTAAAAGACATAAAAATAGTAGAGACCGGCCTGCGTCCCGGCGAGAAGCTATACGAAGAGCTGCTTGCCGACCGCGAACAGAACCTGCCTACCGACAATCCCAAAATAATGCGCGCACAGGTAAGACAGTATCAGAAAGAAGCGGTAGACACAGCCTACAGCCAATTCCTCGCCACACTGCAGAGTCTCGACGACGCCACCATAGTGGCAGAGATGAAAAAGATAGTGCCCGAATTTATCAGCAACAACAGCGTGTTCTGCCAACTTGACAACAACAAGAAGTAAAAAAGACAATATATAATATGGCTAATTTTGCATTAATAGGAGCAGCCGGATACATAGCCCCCCGGCATCTTAAAGCTATTAGCGACACCGGCAACAATCTGGAAGCAGCCTACGACCTATTCGACAGCGTAGGCAGACTCGACAGTTCGTTTCCAAAGTGCTCGTTCTTTACCGAACAAGCCCTCTTCGATAGATATTGCAACAAGGTGAAAGGGACAGAGAAGAACATAGACTGGCTGAGCATCTGCACCCCCAACTACACCCACGACGCTTTTATACGCTACGGCTTACGACTTGGCTGCAACGTGATATGCGAGAAACCCCTGGTACTAAACCCCTGGAACGTAGAGGCACTGGAGAAAGTGGAGCAAGAGACTGGAAACAAGGCATACAACATATTGCAGCTGCGTCTGCACGACAAGATAAAAGAGCTAAAACAGAAAGTAGAGAACGGTCCCAAAGACAAAGTCTACGACATAGATCTCACCTATATCACCTCGCGCGGCAACTGGTACTACACCTCGTGGAAAGGCGACGTACACAAAAGCGGCGGTGTAGCCACCAACATAGGCGTGCACTTCTACGACATGCTGCAATGGATATTTGGTCCGGTGCAGGAGAACATAGTGCATGTGATGAGCTTCGACCGGGTGGCCGGCTACTTAGGTCTCAAACAAGCAAGAGTGCGCTATTTCTTGAGCATCAATGCGGACTGCCTGCCAGAGAACGCCGTACAAGGCGAGAAACGCACCTACAGGACATTGAATATCGATGGCGAAGAGTTTGAGTTCAGCCAAGGATTTACCGAGCTTCACACCACCAGCTACCGCGAGATACTGGCTGGCAGAGGCTTCCGTATCAGCGAGGCTCTGCCATGCATACAGATAGTCCACGACATACGCAACGCCACCCCTGTAGGTCTCAAAGGCGACTACCACCCCCTCGCCAAAATGCCTTTAGCCAAGCACCCCTTTGGCTGGGACGACATGAAATACTAACAACACCAGACCAAATATATTCGTCATATACAACACCACCAAAAACTATTATTATTAAACAAAAAAGAAACATAGTACGATTATCTAACCAAGCAGACGTATAATCAAAAATTTCAAGAAATATAAAAGCGATAGCAATAAGAATTTCATAGTGTTTGCATAAATAAAATATCGGCGATATTTTATAAAAACATAAGTGCAGAAAAAACATGTTTTTATTTGACACAGAATAATATAAACATGATATAAATTAATAAAGAATAACATGAACAATGACATTAATGAAATGGAAGAAAAAAATTCAACTTCCAATAATATTTCAATATCAAATCCTGACATGCATACGGAAATGATAAATGTTATGAGAAATTTTTTTGATGATGGAAAACCACAAGTAGGTATATTTTGGCTCGATTACGTACACAATACTCTTTTCGGAGTACAAAAAGATGACGCAGACAAATACATTGATGAAAGAAGCGTAGGAACATTACAAAAACTACATCAAACATACTGGCAGAAACAGCATCACAGAGCTATAGCAAAAAACGAAACTAATTCAATATTTTATAATGAAAATAACTATACTCTAATTCCAAGAGGCAGCGTCTTTGTAAAACCAGATGGAAGTTTGTATGTTGCCGTGGGCACTTGGATAAACGGGGAAATCAATGGACAAAAAGTTATTAATCAACAAACTGTCAGAGAGATAATCGCTGACGAATTTAATTTACCCGATGATTTTGAATTTATAATTGACAAACATTGGAATATAGGTCACGGCTGGTCAGGCGACAAATTTATTAATTAAAAATGTCATTATAACGCCTATAATCAACAAATATACCATATACTAACAACACCAGACCACAATGTTCGCAAACCTAAAATGGTATGACAGCGCCCTTATCGTCATACTGATGATATCCGCCTTTGGCGTACCTTTTGCATGGCAGTTTGTAACCATAGGCCTCACAGCTGCATTGGCGCTTACCGTCGTAAAGAACATCATCACACGGCAATGGGTCAACACAGTCTTGCAACGTCGACACCGCATAGCCTGCTATCTGATGATGTCGTACTATGTTGTACACCTCATCAGCATAACCTATAGCGCCGACGTGGCCTACGCATGGACATACACCAACGCCAAGCTGATAATGCTGCTTGCTCCGCTTGTGTTGCTGCTCAACGACACCAGCTTTGTGCAACGTCGCCACATCAAAGCTATAATGCAATGCCTGATACTGTCGTTGGGCATAATATTCTGCTACCGCTTTGGCATAGCCCTAAGCAGAATAGCCAACGACGCTACTTACGGCGAGATATACAACAAAAACTTCCACCCCATGCACCACAGCTACATGGCTCTGTATTGCACCGTAGCAATGGGCTTTGCCTTTACCGAGCTGTGGACAGCACTGTGGAACGGACAACCAGAGAGACACCGCTGGCTAAAGATAGCACTGATGAGTGCCTTCATTGTAGCCATGATAGTGTTTGTTGTCCTCATCGACTCTCGCGCTGGCGAGCTATACATAGTCCTCTTTGCCGGCATAGTTATAGCCCAACTTGCTATATGTCAGCGACAGTGGATAGCCACACTTATAATAATAGCAGTAGGCATAGGAGCTTTGACATACATCTACCCCAAGTTGCCCGACAGAGCAAAACGCCTGCAAAACACAACACTAACCAACAATGGCGAGGAAAAGCAAGACGCACGCGTGATAATATGGAAAAGCGGACTGCAAGCCGCCCAAGAGAGCCTGATATACGGACACGGAGCCGGCGACTTTCGCACAGCGATAAACAAATACATGGCAAAAAACGGCTATGACTACGGTGCAGAACATTCGCAAGAGTCTCATAACCAGATTATCAACTCACTCGTAGCCACAGGGCTGATAGGTACACTGCTGCTATTGGCAATGTACATAGCGCCACTATGGCTAATACGTCGCCACGACCGCTACGGCATGACGGTAGCCATACTCACAGTATTGGCAATATTTATGCAAAGTATGTTCGAGTCGCTCATGGGCAGGCAGATGGGACTGACATTCATAGTGCTAACATATATTATCATCATACTGTTGCCCACCACCTACAAAGCTGCCAACACCAACAACCAACCACTACAAAATGGAATTTAGAGACCTCAAACAACAATACCGTATTCTAAAATCCGAACTCGACGACATAGTAGAGCAAACCATGGAGTCAGGCTCGTTTATCATGGGCGAGAGAGTCAAAGAGCTTGAGCAACAGCTATCAGCATACACCGACATGAAGCACTGCATAGGCGTAGCCAACGGCACCGACGCACTATTCCTGGCACTGAAAACGTGGGAGATAGGCAACGGCGATGCGGTATTTGTGCCAGACTTCACTTTCTTCGCTTCCGCCGAGGTGATAGCATCAGTAAGAGCCACACCAGTCTTTGTAGACGTACAGCCCGACACCTTCTGCATAGACTGCCACAGCCTGCAACATGCCATAGCGGCCGTGCGTCAAGAAGGCTTGCTGACACCGCGTGCCATCATAGCCGTCGACCTCTTTGGCCTACCTGCCGACTACGACAGCCTGCGTGCCATTGCCACCGACGAAAAACTGCTGCTACTTGAAGACGGTGCACAAGGCTTTGGCGGCAGCATACGCGACAAAAAAGCATGCTCGTTTGGCGACATAGCCACCACCTCGTTCTTCCCCGCCAAACCCCTCGGCTGCTACGGCGACGGCGGAGCAGTGTTTACCAACAACGACACATGGGCAGAACGCATAAGGTCGCTACAAGTACACGGCAAAGGCACCAACAAATACGACAACATACGCATAGGCGTCAATTCGCGTCTCGACGCTCTGCAGGCCGCCATCTTGACAGTAAAGCTACGAGCTTTTGAAAACCACGAGTTGCACAACGTCAACATAGCAGCACAATGCTACAACAGCCTACTATGCGACAATGCCAACTGGCACATCCCCACCCTGCCATCGGGCT
>JAZRVD010000096.1:0-29066 GCA_045598945.1 Bacteroidales bacterium
ACTATCCACACTTAGTTCTACAAGTAGCTTGCAAAGACGTTGGAGTTTTCTGGATTAGCAACAATAGTACGTATTTTATTGATGTACTATATCAACATGGAAGTTTTCCTCAATCTGATGCTGACATGCAAAAATACTCACGAAAATGGCAGACTCACCACCTGATAACACAAAAGAATAATAAAGGGGGGGCTTGCCATAAACACAAGTATAGCGTAATTTCTTACTATCAATGGATTAAACTATACGGTTTGTGATTTAGCGGACAGTAATAATAACAAGAATAATAACACAAGCCGGGCAACATATACTGCCCGGCTTGTGATTTTTAGCTGTGTATAGTGCTATTTTGCTTATTTTAAGCCTAATGCCTCAAGACCTTGTTTGTAGCGAATGTCAACAGGTATGTTGGCGTTCTTTATTGTTTCGAGGTCTTTCTGCAAGTCTTCGCGTATTATGCCGTTTTTGGTGGCATACTCTTTTGCAAATTCGTAGTCGCCCTGTCCTTCGGTCTGGAGGATGAGAGCAGCCCAGCTGCGCATGGCTTCGTTGGTCTTCTCTTGGTCGATGACATATTTGCCTTCGGCATTGCGTGTAAAGGCGCCGTTGTCTTGCAGGTAGTTGAAGCACATCATGTTGGCTACGCCGTGTGCTTCGGTGGCACCAAAGCGCACGCTGCGCAGTATGCCAGCTATAAAGGTAACGTAGGCATCCATAACAGTGCATTCGGTTATCTCGCCTTTTTCAATGAGTGTCTGGGTGAGGAACAGTCCGCAGATGTCGGCTTTGGCCTCTTCCCATGGGCTGTACATCTCGCGCAGACCTTTGCGAAGCGTTACTTTGCTGTTTACGGTCTCTTTTATCCCCAAGCCGTGGGCTACCTCGTGGAAGGTAACGTTAGAGAAGAAGGCGTCGAACTTTACGTTGGCCATCTGTTCGTCGCAGATAGAGAGTTTGGCGATAGGCATCAAGATGTTGTCGAATTTTGCCTGCATGGCGTTTTTGAGTTGCAGACGGCGAGCGCCTTTCTGCACGTGCACTCTCTCGTCGTTGGGCAGGTTGATGGCTATGGTCTTGGAGGCTGCGTTGCAGTCGCCGGCATAGTATATCACGTCGTATACGTTCAGGTCGCTCTCGCCACCAGGCAGCACTGGTTTGTACTGCTGGTCGCAGGGCAGTTCTTGTTGCAACATTGGCAGCATGGCAACAAACTTGGAGAGCTTGTCGCTCCACTCTTCGTCTTTTACAAGTATGAACGACTCGTAGGCTGTCTTGTAGCCGTAGAGGGCGTCTTCGTAGTTCTCGATAGGTCCTACTATAAAGTCAAGCTTGGAGTTTTTCATGTCCATCCATGCCATGTCGGATGCAAAGTAGTCGTCGGTCTGTAAGGCCTTTCTACGTTCGGTGAGGTAGTTTTTCAAGCCGGGGTCTTCGGCTATCTCTATGGCTTTTGCCAGCAGGCTGTCTACCTTTGCCAACTGCTCTTTGTATTCTTCGCGGTAAGGCACTACTTTCAGCGCGCCATTTTCGTCGCGACGGATAACGGTGTATTCGCTCTCTTTGGCGGGGTCGTTCAATGCTTCAAACTCTTCGGCAGTCATGTCGATAGGATAGAATGTTGCACCCTTTGGACGCTCGCCGTAGCCGGGTATGAAGGGCTTTTCGCTATCCAAGCGGTCCCATGCTCCGTAGTGTATCTCGGCGAAGGCTCTCATGGCGGGGTCGCTGATTGTGTCAAGGCTTTTGCGATTTTCGTTGCCAAAGGTCTGCTCCCAGTACAGGTCGTCCATTATCTGCGCTATCTCTACAAAGATTGGCAGGAGCTGCTTCTCGCTCTCGGTGAGCTTGCTCAGGTCGGTGGTGAGAGTAAACTCGGCATACTCGTCAACCTTTTGTTGCATCTCGCTGACAGTAGGCTCTGCCGCCTGCTTGTTTTTGCACCCCACCATCGCCATAAGCGAGAGAATAAGTGCTGAAGTCATAAGTTTCTTCATTTTTAGGTAATTAATGGGTTATTTGATTTTGATTGTTATTATTGTTGCTGTTTTTTTGTGCCAATCGTGAGTTTGGTGCCACATCGTGTGTTACCCATAGGTTGCCGCCTATTATCGAGTCGTGGCCTATGCGTATCCGACCTAATACGGATGTGTTGCTGTATATTGTTACATTGTCTTCTATTATGGGGTGACGCGGTATGTCCATCGGGTGGCCTTCTTCGTCGTACTGAAAGTTTCTTGCTCCTAATGTTACGCCTTGGTATAGCATGACGTGATGCCCTATTATCGTGGTCTCGCCTATCACTATGCCGGTGCCGTGGTCTATGGAGAAGTATGGACCTATCTGTGCTGCGGGGTGTATGTCGATGCCTGTTGTCGAATGTGCCAGCTCGCTGATGATGCGCGGCAGCATGGGTATGCCAAGTTTTAGAAGCTGATGTGCGGTGCGGTGGTATATCATGGCGCGCACTCCAGGGTAGCAGAACACTGCTTCGGTGCAGCTTTTGGCGGCGGGGTCGTTGTGTGTTACTGCCGCTATATCGGTCAGCAGCAGCTCTTTTATCTCTGGCAGATGGGCTATGAATTGTGCCGCTATATCGGTAGATGTCTCATTGCATGTACATTCCACCTTCTTTAGCTGGTCGCGCAGTATGGCGTAGGCACTGCTTATATCTACGCTGATGTCGGTGCCAAAGTATTGAGGGAAAAGCGTGCCGCTGATATGCTGCATAAAGGTTTCAAGCTGCCCTACATTGGGAAGCTCGCATTTGGTGCGTAGCGACAATGTCTCTTCCATAGGCATTATCTCTGTTAGCGCATGGGCTGTTTTGTTTAGTATGTCCAGTTCTGTCATTGACGTGTTATTTGTTCTACGCATGAATAGGCTTGTGGCTGTATTTTTTTCTTTGTTGTATCTTGTCGTTTAAGGAAAATGCAAAGGTACAATTTTTTTTTGTACTTTTGCATTCTCTTTTTCTCGCACCTATAAGTTTATTTTTTGAATATGAAAAACATTCGCAACTTTTGTATTATTGCTCATATCGACCATGGCAAAAGCACTCTGGCTGACCGTCTCTTGGAGACAACAAAGACTGTCTCGCAACGCGATATGCAGGCGCAAGTGCTTGACGATATGGAACTTGAAAAGGAACGAGGCATTACTATTAAGAGTCATGCCATTCAGATGAATTATAGGTACAATAATGAGGACTATGTGCTTAATCTGATAGACACTCCAGGCCATGTGGACTTTAGTTACGAGGTCAGCCGCTCTATTGCCGCTTGCGAGGGTGCCTTGCTCGTAGTCGACGCCACGCAGGGCATTCAGGCGCAGACGATCTCTAACCTTTATCTCGCTTTGGAAAATGACTTGGAGATTATACCAGTGATGAATAAGATAGACCTCGATAGCGCTATGGTTGAAGAGGTCGCTGATGAGATTATGGACTTGCTGGGGTGCGAGCGCGACGATATTCTTGCTGTTAGTGCAAAGACAGGCATGGGGGTGCCTGAGGTGCTTGAGGCTATTGTCAACCGTGTTCCCGCTCCTGTCGGCGACGAGAATGCTCCGTTGCAAGCCCTCGTGTTTGACTCTGTATTTAACTCATTCCGTGGCATAATATCCTATTTCCGTATTATGAATGGTACCATTCGCACCGACGACTGGGTCAAGTTTGTTAGCACTGGCAAGGACTATCATGCCGACGAGATAGGTGTCTTGCGTCTCAATATGGAGCCACGTAAAGAGCTGAAGGCTGGCGACGTGGGGTATATCATTAGTGGTATCAAAACCTCTTCCGAAGTCAGGGTGGGGGACACTATCACCCATGTGCAAAAACCATGCGACAAGGCCATTGACGGTTTCGAGGCTGTCAAGCCTATGGTCTTCGCTGGTGTATATCCTGTCGATACCGACGATTATGAAGAGTTGCGTGCAAGTATCGAACGTCTGCAACTCAACGACTCGTCGCTTACTTTCGAGCCAGAGAGTTCTCTCGCACTCGGTTTTGGCTTTCGTTGCGGTTTCTTGGGCCTGCTGCACATGGAAATTGTGCAAGAGCGTCTTACGCGTGAGTTCAATATGGATGTCATTACCACTGTACCCAATGTCCAGTATAAGGTCAAGCTTACAAATGGCACGGAATTAGATGTCTACAATCCTTCAGGCATGCCAGAGCCAAACAATATCAGCGAGGTGTACGAGCCTTATATCCATGCTCAGATTATCACCAAGGCGGAGTATATAGGCCCTGTCATCAAACTTTGTATGGATAAGCGTGGCATTCTTAAAAATCAGACTTATCTCACTACCGAGCGTATAGAGATTACCTTCGACCTTCCTCTTGGCGAGGTGGTTTTCGATTTCTATGACAAGTTGAAGAGCATCTCTCGCGGCTACGCTTCGTTCGATTATTACCTCAACGGCTATCAGCCCTCAAAACTTGTCAAACTTGAGATATTGCTCAATGGCGACCCTGTAGATGCTTTGTCTACACTTACTTATGTCGACAATGCATATAGTATTGGAAGAAGAATGTGCGAGAAACTCAAGGATTTGATTCCTCGTCAGCAGTTCGACGTAGCAATACAGGCGGCTATTGGTAGCAAGATTATTGCTCGCGAAACGGTACGTCAGGTGCGTAAGGATGTTACGGCTAAATGCTATGGCGGCGACATTACGCGTAAGCGCAAGCTGCTCGAAAAACAAAAGGAGGGCAAGAAGAGAATGCGTCAGGTGGGTAATGTAGAGGTGCCTCAGAGCGCTTTCCTCGCTGTACTTAAATTAGATTAATACGAAGGATAAAATATTTGTAATATGATACTTATTGCTATTACTGCTTTGCTCTCGTGTGCTATTACAGGGGTTGTTTTCTTGTTGGTGGCTAATCGTTATTTCGACAATGAACAGAAAAAGCGATTGCTGGAGATGCGTATTGATGAACGTAGGTCTACCTTGCAGCTTGTCTCGCCTATTCGTCTGCAAGCATACGAGCGTATGGTTCTTTTTTTAGAGCGTATCTCTCCTAACTCTCTTGTTATGCGTTGCTATAAGCCGGGTATGGATGCTATAACATTGCGTTCTGTCATGTCCGACAGTATTCGTGGCGAGTGGGAGCACAACCTTTCTCAGCAGGTATATATAAGTAGCGAGGCTTGGATGCATGTTCGCGAAGCTAAAGAGCAGATGATAAATATGATTAATTCGTCGGCTGCTACTCTTCCCGAAGGCGATGACCCCGCCAAGCTGGCTGGAGCTATATTTGAGGCTGCTGTACAGTCGGCTGTCCCTACCGATGCCGCTATTGAATTTCTCAAGGCGGAGATTCGCAAGGAATGGGAGTAGTATCGTTATCTCTTTTATAATATTGATGTTATGCTTATCCTTCCTGATAAAAAGATGAGCCCTTTGTCTCGTCTGGCTCGCCATCTCTCTTCAAGTGCTTTTGGCAATGCCCGTTATTTCATTGTCGTTGACGAGAATAGTTATAACAACTGTCTTGCAGCGGTAATATCAGCTGTCCCTGCCTTGCAAGAGGCTGAGTTTATAGAAGTTCCTGATGGAGAAGAGTGTAAGGATATAGATATTGTCAAGGAGGTGTGGGCTTCTCTTTTGCAGAGTGGCGCTGACAGGCATAGCGTGCTCGTCGCCTTGGGCGGTGGTGCTGTATGCGACTTCACCGGTTTTGTGGCTTCCACATATATGCGTGGTATCAGGCATATCAATATTCCTACTACGCTTACTGCTATGGTGGATGCTGCCATAGGTGGCAAAACGGCCATCAATATTGGCGGCGTTAAGAATGTTGTCGGCTCGTTCTATCAGCCTTCTTGTGTATGCGTGGATACTTGTTTCTTAGATACTTTGACTGAGGAGTACCTTTCGGCGGGTGTTGTTGAAATGCTCAAGACTTTTATTGTGTGCGTACCGCAAGAGGTAGATATAGCAAAGTTGCTGGGCAGTGATTGGCACGACATGCTGTCGCCGGCATATATCTCTTTGGTTGCTAAGCTTAAAGAGTCTGTTGTCCGTAACGATTTCAAGGACGCAAGTGTTCGCCGTATACTTAATTTTGGCCATACCTTTGGCCATGCTATAGAGGGTTTTTCGTTTCTCGAAGGGCATGCTCCTATCTCTCATGGCCATTCTGTTGCCTTAGGCATGCGCTATGCCTTGTACCTCTCTACCAAGAAATTGGGATTGTCTGCTGAGTGGTATAAGTGCTATTGTGCATGGCAACAGTCGGTTATAGCTACTCCGCACTATTCTTTGCGCGATACGGAGACCTTGCTAAGCTTTATGCGTGTGGATAAAAAAAATCAAGATGGCATGATCAATGCTGTCTTGATTAGTTCGCCTGGCGAGGCTGTTATTGATTTGCCTCTCTCGGAAGAGGAGATACGCGACGCCTTTTTATCGGCAAACGATTAGTTGTGTCGTTGTTCTGCTACGCTGTTCCAAGAGTATCATTCTCCCGTCAACAACTTTGTCTACAATGTCTTGGGTGTAATGGCGTATGGTAATAAGCTCAAGATTGTCATTAAAGGCAATGTTGTATTTGTCTTTCAGCCTTTTCTGCAATTCTTTTAGCATCATCTCTTTGTTGTCGATGCAAATAGAGAAGCTTAGTGCTGAGTTTTGCATCATGTTTATCCGTATGCCAATATCCGCAAGCTGATGAAATATTACTTGCAGGTTCTCTTCAGCGATAAATGAAAAGTCTTTTGGTGTGATGCTGAGCAGTATCTGGTTTCGTCGTATGATGTAAAGTGGTACGTTAGGCTTTATGGTGTCGTAGTCGCCTATCTTCGACCCTTCTGCCGATGGATTCATAAACGATTTGATATGCAGTGCTATGCCTTTGTTTTGTAGTGGCTTGATAGTCTTTGGGTGGATAACGCTTGCCCCATAGTATGCCTGCTCAATAGCCTCATTGTATGGTAGTTGCTCTATCTTTATGGTGTCGCTAAAGTATTTGGGGTCTGCATTCAGAAAACCGGGTACATCTTTCCATATCACCATCTCTCTTGCGTTAAGGCAGTATGCAAGTATTGCTGCGGTATAGTCCGACCCCTCGCGTCCAAGTGTTGTAGTACCGTCGTCGCTGTTGGCAATAAACCCTTGTGTTACTGTTACCTTTACCTTCTCGTTTGTGATCTTTTGTATGGCGTTGCGCTGCGTCTTTGCCCAATCTACATTTCCTTCTTTGTGTGTGGTGTCGGTATATATTATGTCGCGTATGTCAACCCATTCGTTATCAATGCCTATTTCGTTGAGGTAGTCTGACACAATGGTTGTCGACAGTATCTCCCCATACGATACTATTCTGTCGTAATCTTTGTTGTATGTTGTTGGCTCTGTGTGTATTGTCTTTTTTAATGAGGCAAACAGCGTGTCAATCTTCTTTATAAGCTTTGAGGACTTCTCGTGGAGCAGCTCTTCTGCTATTGTCTTGTGAAAGTCATACAGCGCTGCAAGTCTTCCGTCTCGTTCACTTTCGGGGCATACTCCTGGCACTAATTGCTCTAACGCGTTGGTGCTCTTCCCCATTGCTGAGATTACTACAATCAGTTTATCGTCGCCCTGTTGCTCTTTTAGTATGTTGGCGACATTGCTTACAGCCAATGCTCTGTTTACAGATGCGCCTCCAAATTTGTATATCGTAGTCATTGGGTTATTTGTTATTAGTATTTTACCTGTCAATATGCTATCTCTTCATCTCTCTTTCCATGTCTCTACGAGAGTCTTTCTCTTTTATGCTTTCGCGTTTGTCGAAGAACTTCTTGCCTTTTGCTAAAGATATTTGTAGCTTGGCTCTCCCTTGTGGGTTTACAAATAGCATCACGGGTATAATGGTAAATCCGCGTTCTTTTATTTTGTTTTGTAGTTTCTTTAGCTCCTTTCTGTTTAACAGTAGTTTACGGTCTCTTTTGGCAACATGGTTTAGATATGACCCAAAACGATATTCCGATATGTGCATGTCTTTTACAAACAGCTCGTTGCCAATAAAGATGCAATAGGCATCGTTAAGGTTGGCCTTGCCGTCGCGTATCGATTTTATCTCTGTCCCGGAAAGAACTATGCCTGCTGTATAGTCATCGAGTAGAAAGTATTCGTGTGCGGCTCGTTTGTTTTTGATCTCTATTTGATTTTTTTCAACCATTGATTGTAATTTATTGTTGTTCTATTTTATACTATCGTTATTCGCAGAATTATTTTATAATAAGCAGTGCTCATGACCTCCCTTCGGTCGGTTTTTTGACTCGGCATAGAAAAAGCTTCGCTTTTCCTCTGCTCTCAGCTTATTGAAAATGTTCGTTTTGTAATATTTTATCTTGCAATATATTGTCTAAGGCGGCAAGTGTTGCGTCGATAGTTGGTGTGCTTACCAATTCTAATCTATGTGGTTTGAAGTTGGCTATCCCGTAAAAGTATCCGCCATAGTGTTTCCTCATCTCAAACACAGCACTATGCTCGCCCTTGTATTCTACCTCCTTCAGTAAGTGCTTTTTGCATGTCATCACTCGCTCTGTTAGCGAGGGCTTGGTTATCACTTGTCCGTCGAATATCTCTTTTATTTGCTTGAATATCCATGGATTGCCTATGGCTGCCCTGCCTATCAGTATGCCGTCTACTCCGTAGCGCTTATGTGCTTCTATGGCTTGTTGCGCTGTTGTTATGTCGCCGTTGCCAAAGATGGGAATATGTATTCTTGGATTGTTTTTCACCTCGCCTATTAGTGTCCAGTCGGCACTGCCTTTGTACATCTGGCTCTTTGTCCTGCCGTGTATGGCTAAGGCTTTGATACCTACATCTTGCAGCATCTCGGCCACATCTACTATTGGTTTGTCGCTCTCGTCGTAGCCTAATCGTGTCTTGACTGTTACTGGCAGCGTGGCGTGGTCCACTATGCTTTTTGTAAGATGTATCATCTTGGGTATGTCCTTCAATATCCCGCTACCTGCTCCTTTCCCTGCCACCTTGCGTACCGGGCAGCCCCAGTTGATATCTATAAAGTCTGGATGGGCCTTCTCTACTATCTCCAAGCATTGCAGCAGCTCCTTCTCATCGGCACCAAAAATCTGTATGCCTATTGGTCGTTCAGCTTCATCAAATCTCATCTTGCGGTAACTCTTCTCCGCCTCGCGGTTTAATGCCTCCGAGGCTATGAACTCAGTTACTACAAGGTCTGCACCGTATTCCTTGCAGATGCTTCTGAACGGCTGGTCGGTTACATCGTCCATTGGCGATAGACCGATAATGCAATTTTTTTCGCTAAACAAAGTTAATTAGTTTTGTAAAGGTTCTATATTTATAGCACCGTTTTCTTGACTCGGCATAGTGCAAGCAATCTTGTTCTCTGCTTTCGGCTTATCGAAAACGTTGCTTAAATGTAATCAATTATAACTTAAATTCATCATTTTTATTATGCAAGGTATTCAAAAGTCCTTTTCGTTTCAGTATGCTGAATGTCCGTTGACATCTCTCTCTCCGGATGATACAAAGCTCATAGATGCCGCCATAAATGCTTGCGATACTGCTTATTCGCCTTATTCGCATTTTTCTGTCGGCGCTGCCGTGTTGATGCAGAATGGCTCTGTGGTGGCAGGCTCCAATCAGGAAAATATTGCCTACCCTTCGGGGTTATGTGCCGAGCGCACAGCTCTTTTTTCCGCTTCGGTACAACATCCGGGTGTGCCTGTTGTGGCTCTTGCCATTGTTGCCCGCAATGAAAAAGGTTTGTTGGTGGAAGCCTCTCCTTGTGGCGCCTGCCGTCAGGTGCTGTCGGAATATAGAATGAGGTTTAATGTCCCTATCAAGGTGTTGATGTATGTTTCGCCAGATTGCGTCAGGGTTGTTGACGATGTCGCTTTTTTGCTGCCTTTTTCTTTCTCATTTTAGCCAATATTCCATTGCTCGTTGTCAAAAACAAAAAAAATAAGAGTACAAACAAAAAAAAATGTATTTTTGCATCTTTGTTAGATTGTAGGTGTATTTTTGTGTATGCTATTGTATGACATCGTATTATGTTGTATAATGTTGATGTATTGTGTGAATAGATGTAACTCTAATATGTTGAAATAATAACTAATTTAATTATAAAATGGGAATCATTGGAAGTATTAGAAAGCATTCGTGGGTGGCTGTCGCCATCGTCGGTATTGCTATTGTTGCCTTTATTATTGGCGACCTCACCAAGAATAACAGCGCTCCCCGTGATATGGGTAAAGTCAACAGCTCTACGTTCACGGTACAGTCATTCAATCTTCAGACAGAGAAGATGGAAAACAACTACAAGCGTCAGCAGGGTGTCAACCAAATCTCCTCTGATGTTGAGTATCAGATCCGCGAACAGGTCTGGCAGACTTTCGTAGATGAAAACATCTTGGGTGAACAGTTCGACGCTCTGGGTCTTACGGTTACTCCTGCTGAGATGAGCGACATGTACGCTGGCAATTTTATCCATCCTTTCCTTCGTCAGCAGTTTACCGACCCTCAAACTGGTCAGTACAACTATGAACAGGTTAAATATATCTCTGAAAACTTCGACCAGCTTGACACCGCTCTTCGTGAACAGTGGGTTGAGATGGAAAAGGCTGTTAAGGAAAACCGTATGCAGATGAAGTATCAGTCTCTGCTTGCCCAGGGTTTCTATATGCCTAAGACCCTCGCCAATGTGGTTGCCGGTATTGCCTCAACCAATAATACGGTCAATATTGCTGCTCTCCCTTATAGCAATGTTACAAACGAAGAGGTAAAGCTTGACGACAAGGATTATCAAGCTTATTATGATGAGCATAAGCAGGAATATCGCGTGCGTGAAGAGATGCGCGACATCGATATGGTGCTCTTCGATATCCTCCCATCTCAGCAAGACCTTCAAGATATTGAGGATAGCGTCAATGCAGTGTGGAACCGTTTCCAAATGGTAGAGACAGAAGAGATACCTTATTTCGTTAATGGTGAGAGCGACTATAGCTACGACTCTTCGTATGTCAAGACTTCAGACCTCGACCCAACTCTCGATACACTGGTATCTCGTCTCGCTGCTGGTCAGTTCCTCGAGCCGCGTATTGTCGACAATCAGTGGGTTATGGCAAAGGTTATGGCTACCGCTTACCGTCCCGATAGTCTTCGTGCCAGTGCAATATATGTGCTCAACCAAAAGGCCGGTGGCTCTATTATGCGTACCGAGGAAGATGCCAAGGCTTTGGCAGATAGCCTTGTAGTAGAGTTGAAGTCTGGCCGCTTGGATTTTGAAAAGGCTGTCAATGACTATTCCGATGATCCTCAAAAGGCAAACAACATGGGTGATATGGAGTGGCAGCTCGATGGCATGTACGGATTCCTTAATGAGCAGATTGTCAATACTCCTGTTGGCGACTGTTTTTCTGTCAAGCATCCTGCCGGTGTCGGCTATTTTGTTGTAAAGGTTACTGGCAAGACTAATGCCAATAAGAAGTATCGCTTGGCACTGATTAGCCGCGAAATCGCTCCTTCCGAGTTTACCTCTCGCGAGGTTTACAACAAGGCGCACCTCTTTGCCTCTGACAACCGCACGCTTCAGGAAATGCAAGCCTCTGCTCAGGCTGAGGGTCTCCAGATTCGTTCGGCTCGTCTAACTTCTATGATGAACACTGTCAACAATATTGCTAATAGCCGTAGCATTGTGCAGTGGGCTTTCAACGAAAAGACTGAGATGGGTACTGTTGCCAATCAGGTCTATGAGGCTGAAAACGTGTATGCTGTCGTCGCTTTGAAGGATATTTACAAGAAAGGCTATGCAACACTCGAGCAAGTGCGTTCTATGATTGAAAACGAGGTCATGCTTCAGAAAAAGGGCGACCTTCTCCTTGCTCGTGCTGAAGAAGCCGCCAATGGTGCTGCTTCCCTGTCTGATGTCGCCACCAAGTTGGGCGTGTCGGTAGACACTGTCAATAATGTTTCTTTCAATGGCAATTTCTTTGGTCAGTTTGGTATGGAGCCTAAGATGATGGGCGCCGTTGCCGCCGCCAAGCCTAACACTGTGATGAAACCTGTCAAAGGCGCCGCCGGCGTGTATGTCGGCTCGGTCGTCTTGTCAGAGAAGTTGGAAGATGTCGACCCTGTGGCTATCAGTGCCACTTTCGAGCAGTCATGCGCTCAAAAGATGCGCTCTGTAAGTGTTGCCTTGCGCGATAGAGCCAAGATAGTCGACCATCGTAACATTTTCTTCTAATCAATAATTCTTAGCTAATCTTCTTCATTTGTATACAGTATTGTATCAAGTGAAGAAGATTAGTTGTTTTTCTTTTCCTGATACTGCATGTCTTTGTGGTCTAACATCAAGTCATGGATTGGTAAAAAGTGGCCTACGTTAAAGGCTCTTTATCGTCCCGTGCTCGAAGTGGTGAAAAAAGAACACCGCTTTGCTGTTATGGATGTTGACGACTATAGAGAAAAGTTTGCGTTCCATATCTCAGGAATGAGCCTTATTGTGGGCTTTGTCGTTGTTTGTGTCTCTTTCATTGTCTTGACATTTGTTATTGTCGCTTTTACTCCTTTGCGTGAGTATATACCAGGCTATGCCAATGCAGATATGATAGAGCAGACGTCTCATAATGCTGTGGTTATTGACTCTCTTGAGAATGAGATACGCTGTCAGGAGTGGATGATTAATAATATCCAGGAGGTTATGAGTGGCAAGATGATGCCGTCGGTTGATGATGTGAAGAAAATATCCGACTCTCTTGCTGCTCTGGGTGTTACTACTAAGGAGTACACTCGGTCGCGTGCCGACAGCTTGTTGCGTATCTATGTAAGGCAGAATGATATTAATCGTGATGACGACAAGAGTATTGCCAAGATGATGGCTGGCGATAAGACGGACGGCAAGACGACGGATGTTTATCAGAGCCATGCCGCCTTGCGTGTTGTTGTTCCTACTGCCGACTTTATCTCTGTCCCTCTTGTAGGCAGTGTCATATCTCATTTCGATGTCTCGCAAAAACAGTATG
The DNA here is from genome assembly GCA_045598945.1 of Bacteroidales bacterium. Classification (GTDB taxonomy): domain Bacteria; phylum Bacteroidota; class Bacteroidia; order Bacteroidales; family P3; genus Colimorpha. Next base: position 12,993 of record JAZRVD010000096.1, read on the forward strand.
GCATAGATATTATTGGCATGCCCAAGGCTGTCGTCTCTGCGGCAAGTACAGGTACTATTGTCTCTGTATCTTATTCTATAGAAAATGGTTATGTGGTCATCGTCCAACATACGGGCAATGTTGTTACCGTGTACAAGAATTGCGACTTTATGTTGAAAGATGAAGGCGATTGCGTGTTTCAAGGTGAGCCAATAGCTATGTTGGGAAGTTCTGGCAATCTTGTCGCTACGCCTCATTTGCATTTTGAGTTGTGGATCGCAGGTTATCCTGCCGACCCGGAGCAATTTCTCTTTTTTAAGTAATTGTGAGTTTGTTGTTATGTTTTGAGTTGGGTAATCATTCTTCGAGAGCGCTAAAAATCATACGCTCTTTGTTTTTTTATCTATGAAATTTTTTATAAGGTAATGATTAAACGTTTGGCTATATTGGGAAGCACGGGTTCGATTGGGACGCAGACACTCAATGTTGTCCGTCGTCATCCCGACCGGTTTTCTGTTGAGGTGCTTTGTGCAGGCTCCAATGCAGACTGTCTTATTGCGCAGGCTCGTGAGTTTGAACCTAATGCTGTAGCTATTGCCGATGAGTCTCAGTATGAGAAAGTTGCTGAGGCGTTAGACGATTTGGATATTAAGGTTTTTGCTGGTGAGGAGTCTGTGGCTGATTTGATGGAGATGTCTACGATAGATGTTGTTGTCGCTGCTATTGTTGGCTTTGCCGGTCTTAAGCCTACATTGCGTGCCATTAAGTCGGGACATCCGGTGGCGTTGGCAAATAAGGAGACTATGGTTGTGGCGGGTGCTATCGTTACTGCCGAGGCGGCTCGTTACAAAGTGCCTATCATTCCTGTAGATTCTGAACATTCTGCTATCTTTCAGTGCCTCATTGGCGAATGTGGTCAGTGGGACGAACAGAGTGAGTCGTTTCATTCCTCTGTAGACAAAATCATATTGACGGCATCGGGTGGCCCCTTCAGAGGTCGCAAAATAGCAGACCTCAGGCATGTTACTCTTCAACAAGCGCTAAACCACCCTAATTGGAGCATGGGTAGGAAGGTAACTATCGATTCTGCATCTTTGATGAACAAGGGTCTCGAAGTTATCGAAGCACGCTGGCTGTTTAATGTGCCTGCATCCAATATTCAGGTGCTTGTGCATCCTCAGTCTGTTGTACATTCTATGGTGCAATTTGTCGATGGCAGTATCAAGGCGCAGCTTGGCGTGCCAACGATGGAGACACCTATACAGTTCGCATTAAGCTTTCCCGAGCGTATCGAGAGTTTTCTCCCTCGACTAAATTTTTTGAATTATCCTTCTCTAACTTTTGAAGAACCTGATGTGGAGACTTTTCGTTGCCTCAAAGTAGCTTACAATGCTATAGAGCGTGGTGGCAATATGCCATGCGCTATGAATGCTGCCAATGAGGTCGCCGTGCATGAGTTTATCGAAGGTAAAATAGCTTTTCTTGCTATTGCCGATAGAGTTGAACAGCTCATGGATACAGTCTCTTTTGTCAATGAGCCGTCGTTAGACGACCTTTTCAACACGCATTATTCTATTATGCGACAGATGTAATATTTTTTGTATCACTTTATCAATGTAATATATGAAAGTTCTCGCACTCTTATTAAGCCTCTCCTTGCTCGTCATCACTCACGAGTTTGGTCATCTTGGATTTGCAAAACTTTTTCACACTCGTGTCCATCGTTTCTATCTTTTCTTCAACTGGGGCTTTTCTATTTTCAAGGCTCGCAAGTTTAACGGCAAATGGCATTTCCTTTTCTTCAATGCCACCACGCCGGACTCTTGGCTTGATGAAAACTTAGACGAGAAAGATCGCGACAATACATTGTGGGGTATTGGCTGGCTGCCGTTGGGTGGCTATTGCGATATTGCTGGCATGGTTGACGAAACCAAGAGTGCCGATGATTTAGAGTCAGAGCCTCAGCCTTGGGAGTATCGTACCAAGCCTGCTTGGCAGCGTCTTTGCATTATCAGCGGCGGCGTGTTGGTGAACTTTATTTCCGCTTTGCTTATCTACACCTGTATCTTTGCTCATTGGGGTTCTGACGAATTGCCTATACGCAATGTTACCTTAGGCTATGAATACCATCAGATTTTGCTCGACGAGGGTTTCCAGAATGGCGACATCATATATGCTATCGACGGTGTGGAATATAACGATCTTACGGAGGCGCAGCATCAGCTTCTTCTTAACAATCCGGATAATGTTACTTTGAAACGCGGTGATTCCCTTGTAAATCTTCAGTTATCGCATCGCATAACCGAACGTGTCAATCTTGAACAGCCTAAAGAGGGTCTGATAACTGGGGTGCGCGTACCTTTTGTTGTCAAGGACTTTGTGCCAGGTTCACCAGCTCTCAAAGCTGGCATTGCTCAAGGTGATAGTGTCGTTGCTGTATGCGACACTGCTATGAATGCCTTTTCCGAAATCAGTGCCATGCTTGCTCGTCATGCTGGCGACACAATTTCTATCTCTTATTGTCGTAAAGTGGGCGACAGTGTCGCAGTGCTTCGTTCGGTCTTTGAGCTGCCTTCCGATGGTAAGATTGGTGTCCAGCTTTGCTCGCCTGTTGAGATATACCAGGTGAAGCATATCGACTATACCTTCTTTGAGGCTATCCCTGCTGGCATCTCTTACGGCTGGAATACACTCACCACCTATGTCTCTTCTCTTAAGATTATTTTTACAAAGCATGGTGCCCAGAATCTTGGTGGCTTTGTTACTATGGGTAGTATCTTCCCAAGCTCATGGAACTGGTACGCCTTCTGGAACATTACCGCCTTGCTCGCTATTATTCTTGCTTTCATGAATATAATACCTATACCGGGTCTCGATGGCGGACATGTGGTGTTTACTCTTTGGGAGATTGTTACACGTCGCAAGCCCTCCGACCGTTTTATGCAAGTTGCTAACAATATTGGCTGGATAATACTCTTGCTGCTGCTTGTAGTCGCCAATGGCAATGACATTTGGCGCCTTATCCGTGGCTGGTTTTAGAGCATGTGTGATATAAAACGTTAGATTTTTGTTCCGTTGAAAAAAATCGATTGGCTGATACTGAAATCCTTTTTAGGCCCTTTGGCTCTTACTTTTGCCATATCGGTCTTTGTGCTTCTTATGCAGTTCGTGTGGAAGTATATCGACGATATGGTAGGCAAGGGACTCGATTTTAGTGTTATTGCTGAGCTGTTGTTATACGCTTCTGCTACTTTTGTCCCTATGGCTCTGCCTATCGCTGTCTTGTTTGCCTCTATAATGACTATGGGCAACTTTGGCGAGCGATACGAGCTTATTGCTATGAAGGCTGGCGGCATACCTGTCAGCCGTATTATGCGTCCTCTTGTTGTAGTGGCTGTTCTTCTTACTGGTATAGCTTTCTATTTTGCCAATAATGTCATGCCTACGGCTATGTTGAAATACAAGTCTACGCTCTACGATATTACACGAAAAAAGCCAGCTGTCAATATTCGCCCCAGTCAGTATTATAACGAGATTGAAGGCTATGTTATTCGTATCAATCAGAAAGACCCTGACGACGGCACCTTGCATGACATCATTATATATGACCATTCCAATGGCTTGAACCAAACCAATGTGATTGTGGCCGACAATGGCTATATGTATACCACGCCCGACGACCAATATATGGTGCTAAGCCTTTTCGACGGCTATACATATACCGAGCAGATGGATGGACAGTATCGCTTTTCTCGCCCATTTACTCGTATCGGCTTCAAGCAGCAAGATATCACTTTCGACATCTCCGACTTCGCATTCGACAAGACCAGCGAGGATGTATATCATGGCAATTATCAGATGATGAACGTGGTGCAACTCGACACCACGGTGTCTATTCTCCAGGAGAGGTTGGGCGAGACATGCGAAGAGTATGAAAGCAATATGGTGGACAAGATGCCGGTCTATCGTCTCTATGAGCGTGCGGCGGACACTGCTGTCGCTCAGCCAAATGCGTTATCTATTAGGTCGTGTATCGATACGCTCGACGAGGCTAAGAGAAAGCAGGTCTATCAACAAGCTTTTTTCATAGCTTCTTCGTCTCGCGATTATGCAAGAGTCTGTTTCTCAGCTATTGCTTCTGAAAACGAATACATCAATAGGCACTATATCGAGTGGCATAGAAAATACACGTTGTCTCTTGCCTGTCTCTTGCTATTCCTTATTGGTGCGCCTTTCGGCTCTATTGTTCGTAAGGGTGGACTGGGGTTGCCGTTGGTGGCCTCTGTAGCCTTTTTTGTATTGTATTATGTCATTGGCATGATATCGGAAAAGATGGTTAGAGAGGGTGCAGTGGGCCCTATTGGCATGTGGTACTCTACGCTTGTCTTTTTGCCTATAGGGTTGTTTCTCACCCTGCAAGCTACTACCGACTCTGCCCTGTTTGACACAACAAAGTTTAGAAAACTTTTCGACCGTTTACAGTGTTTTTTCTCATCATTGTTACATCGCTTGAAAAAGAATTGATTGGTTTATATTTGACGAAGAAAGTTAAATTTCTTCGTTTTTTTTTCATTATAATGCAATTTCTAATATTTATTTGTATCTTTATAGGTCTCAATATCAAGTATAAAATATGTTTAACTAAATGTGTTATTGCGTTTTAGCGTGATTTTGCGTGTAATTTTGTTCGTTAATTTGTAAAAGTATTATATATGAAAAAACAGTTATCTTTTTTCTTTTTTGTTGTTGCTCTTCTTTTTTCGTTTGTAACAAGGGCACAACAGGCGTTGCCGTATACTGAGAATTTCAATAGTTATACCGATGCAACAGGTAAAAACATCTCTACGAATAATGTTGTTCCAACCAATTATACATTGGGAACGAATACAATGCCTACGGGCTGGGTTGTTACAGGTATGGACCGCTCGCGCAATACTGCTACGCCTGCGGCTTTTTTAACATCTTCTTCTACGTATGCTGTTTCGGGTAATTGTTTGTTTGTCAAGGCTGATAGTTACAAGAAAATTTATTTTGCTTTGCCACAGATGGCACAGTCTATCGACAAGTTGCAAATCTCCTTCAAGGCAAAAAACCGTAATAGTAGCGGTGTAAAGGCAAAAATCTCGGTGGGTATGGGTATGTTCAACAACGGCAGTCCTACAGTGGTGCAGACATTCGATTTAACTACAACCTATGCAACATATACTCATAGTTTTACTCAAGATGTAGTGGGATATAATCAGTTTATTTATATCATTGTAACAGATGGTCTTAATGATTATGTCTCTATCGACGATGTGCAGGTCTCTGTGGCTGGCAGCGAACCTCAGACCCCAACGGGCTTTACAGGAACTGTTGTAGGCACATGCTCTGTCGATAATTCCAACATCTCTCCTCTTAAATCTTCAGATCATACTTATGGCTCAATGGTATGGAGTATCTATTCGTCTGCTGAGATAGGTTTTACTACAGCAAAATCTATCACCAAGTTGGGCTATTATTATACCGGTTGCAATAACAGAACATGCAATGATGTAAAGACTGTACCTATTAAAATATATATGGGCACAACATCTTTGACTAAGTTTAATCTATCGAGAGATACAATTAGTCGTGCCAGTATGCAACTTGTATATAGTGGCACACCACACTTTATTTTTGATGATTGGTCGGATATTGAGCTTTCAACACCATTTACTTATAACCCTTCGGATGGCAATCTGGTTATCTTGGTTGTCCGCAAACAGAATATGCCTGATTTTGAAAGAAGCTATTATTTCTGCTCTTCAAAAGTTACTGGTTCAACGGCATACAGCTATACAACAACGGGTTCTTCATATACTTACCCATTGATCACCGACGACCGTGCCAATATCCGCCTTACAACGTCGAGCAGCGTTGCCCCGGTAACGCAATATACCATCACTGTCGTCTCCGCCAATAGTGCCATGGGTACTGTTGCAGGTAGTGGGCGTTATAATCAAAATGCATCAGCTACGATTACGGCTACTCCCAATACTGGCTATATCTTCAAGCGTTGGTCGGATGGCAATACCTCTAACCCTCGTACTGTTACTGTAACAGGCGATGCCACTTACACCGCAGAGTTTGAGGCTGCGACGATGTACACTCTTGCTGCCAGCTCTGCCGATGCAGCTATGGGTACTGTCTCAGGCTCTGGCTCTTACGCCTCTGGCACTACGGTGTCGATGACTGCCTCCCCTTATTCCCACTATCGTTTTCTCCGTTGGAACGATGGCATCACCTCTAATCCACGTTCTTTCGTTATCACTTGCGACACCACGTTTACAGCCACCTTTGCTCCTGAGCAGTATACTTTGACTGTTGTTGCCAACGATGCCTCTTTCGGCACTGTAACAGGTGGTGGTACTTACGACTACAATTCTCAGGTTACTCTCAATGCCACTGCCAATGATGGCTATCATTTTGTGAATTGGAGTGATGGCAGTACCGAAAATCCTCACACCGTTGTGGTAACTCATAGTAGTACTGTTACAGCAAATTTCGCTCCCGATGGTGGTACACCTACTACACAGTATAATGTTACTCTATCTGTCAACAACTCCTCTATGGGCTCTGTGTGGGGTAGTTATGATAATGGTAGTACGCAGTATACTGCTGTAGCTATTGCCAACGAAGGCTATCGTTTTGTGAAGTGGAGCAATGGCAGCACCGACATTATATATACCTTTATGCCTACTTGCGACACGTCGTTGACGGCAATATTTGAGCTTTCTACGTCAAACTCATATACTATTATAGGTAAACCTAATAATGACAGCTATGGCACTGTAGAAGGCTCTGGCTTGTATCAGTATGGCGAGTCGGTAACTCTTACTGCTGTTGCCGCAGCTGGTTATCGTTTTGTAAACTGGAATGATGGCAATACCGACATCGACCGCAATATTGTGGTTACAGGAGGCGCGGTATATATCGCAAACTTTGTCCCAGACGGCTTTGTGATGTTCTATACCATTGCTGGTTATAGCAACGATAACAATATGGGTACCGTGCAGGGTGGCGGCTCTTTTGCTGAAAACACCCATGCTACTCTGACTGCTGTGCCTGTCGCTGGCTATCGTTTCATCCGTTGGAGCAATGGCTCTAACGAAAATCCTCTCCATGTTGTTGTTACTGGCGACGCCTCTTATACCGCTATCTTTGCCACAGATAATCCCAACACGCCCTATTTCGACATCAATGTCATTTCTAATAATACGGAGTTAGGCACCGTGTCAGGACAAGGCAGCTATCAGTATGGCGACGAGGTCGCTCTTGTAGCTACACCAACGGCTAATGGTAAGTTTGTTATGTGGAGCGATGGCGACACACACAGAGTGCGCACTGTTGTGGCTACGGGCGCTTATACTTATGTGGCCAACTTTGTATCTAATGCTACCGAAATAGTGTACCATTTTGCTACTATCAATTCCAGCGACGAGATGATGGGTAATGTGTCCGGTACTGGCCGTTATCCTCATGGCGCTGTGGTTGTTGCTACGGCTACCGCCAATAGTGGCAACGTTTTTGAAGGGTGGAGTAATAATAGCACTGACAACCCATTGCTTATAACTCTTGTCTCTGATACCACTGTTATGGCCTTTTTCGACTCTCAGGCTCCAACAGAAACTCCAACAGATTCTGTCTTTATCACACTCCTTGTCAACGATGTTACTATGGGCGATGTGTTAGGTTCTGGCATGTATGCCAAGGGTGCTTATGTCAATATTATTGCATCGGCAAAGCGCGGCTACACTTTCTTGCGCTGGAGTGATGGCAACACTAACGCTATGCGCACTATTGTTGCTACCGAAAACGCTACCTATACCGCCACTTTTGAGAAGGTTCAGGGCATTGACGATATCCAGTTCCCCGAATTCCAGATTTACACCTCAGGACGTAGTGCTTTTGTCAATGTCTCTCAGCCTGAAAATGTATATCTCTATTCTTTGTTAGGTACTATGATTAATAGCGCCTATGGCGACAATGTGGTGTTCGATGTTCCTTCTAAAGGCGTTTATATGATTAAGGTAGGCAATGCACCTGCTCAACGTATTGTTATTATGCACTAATCACTAAGTTGTTATTACTAACGGCAGTCACATAGTGGCTGCCGTTTCTTTTCTATCATGTATAATGAAGGTATTGTTGCTCGGCGCCAATGGACTTTTAGGACATAATGTTTTGCATCTCTTGCTTATGCAAGGGCATGAGGTGTTTGCTCTTGTGCGCAGGCCTGACGCTATCGATATGTCAGCTGTCCCGGTGGATAAGGCAGATAGTTTCTCTGTTCATGTTGGCAATATCTTGGATTTCGCTTTTTTGATGAAGGAAGCGGAACAGTGCCAGGCTATAATAAATTGTGCAGGGGTTACTGACATGTCGTTGCTGCATTATGAAGATTATCTTGCCATTAATCGTAATCTTTGTCAGCTTCTGGTAGACGTGGTGTTGCAGTCGTCGGTTGTTACACTTGTTCATGTCAGCACTGCTAATACTATTGGCTGTGGCACGTCAGAATGTATGGCTGACGAGTCCTTCCCTCCTCAGTCGCCGTTCTCCGACTCGTTTTATGCCAAGAGCAAGATGGAAGGCGAGAACATTGTGTTGCAGACGGCAAAGGATAGTGTTGCACGTGGCAAGCGTTTTATTGTCCTCAATCCGGGCTTTATGGTTGGCGCTTTCGACACTAAGCCCTCTTCTGGCCGTCTGCTGTTGGCCGCCTATCGTTTGCCGCTAATGTTTGTACCGTCGGGTGGCAAAGGCTTTGTTCCTGTGCGTTCAGTTGCTGTTGCGGCTGTCAATGCTCTTGAGATTGGCATGTCTGGTCGTCGTTATCTTTTGGTGTCCGACAACTTGTCGCTTAAGGATTTTTATCGCTTGCAAGCGCATGTCTGTGGCTATCGTCAAATATTGATCTCTCTGCCTCGCTGGCTGTTGAAGGCTGTGGGGTGGGCTGGCGATGTCTTGCGTCGTATGGGTGTAAGGACTCAGGTGTCGTCAGTCAATATTGCGCAGCTCATGGCATCGGAGCATTATGATAGCAGTGCCGCACGTGCTGAGTTGTCTATGCCAGGTATATCCGTCGAGGATGCCATTAGCGAGTTTTTCTTATGGCGCAAGAAGAGTAAATGATGGTGTCGATAAGGTATGTTAGTGAGTGGTGTTTTGTATGACATTTTCGGGCAAGTCTTCCTATCTGCAAAAAAACATGTATCTTTGCAATATTGTTATAACTCAATTATAAAGTGAAAACATTCTCTTTCTCATTTCAAATAGCTGTCTTGTTGGCTGTCTCTTTCTTCGCTGTCTCTTGCGGTCGTTCGGTGGTTTCTACTAAGCCGGGCTCTTCCGGAAAGACCCTGGAGATGCTTTTTGTGGCAGACCATGACGTATATACAGCTGCCTTGCAGTCTACTGTCGACTCGCTGTTTCGTGCTACGCAGTTGGGACTTCCTCAGGTCGAGCCGCTGTTCGATGTGGTCAATATTCCTATGTCGTCGTTTACTGGCACCGACATGTTTCGCGTTCATCGCAATGTGATAGTGTGCGATGTTAAGTCTTCCAACCCCAACAAGGTGTATGTCTATGAAGACAAGTATGCTGTGCCGCAGGTTGTGTTTGAGGTCGCCGCCGCCGATGTCTCTGCTCTCGACTCCTTGCTGTGCCATTATTCCGCTAATATCATTCGTCAGATGCGACATGCCGACCACAGGCGCATTATCAAGGCTTTTTATAATACGCGTAGTGTGGAGCTGATGAACGAGGTGGAAAAGCGTTTCAACTTTACGTTGACGCTCCCAACGGAGTTTGCTATGGCAAAGCCTAACAATCCTGAAAACAGCTTCGCTTGGGTGCGCAAGGAGGCAAAGGATTTTGGCATTGGCGTGTTGATAGATGTCAAGGATTATAAGAATGCGGATGATTTCAAGCAATCGTTTATCCTCGACAATCTCGACACTATCATGCGTCGTCATGTGATGGGCTCTGCCGATAACAGCTATATGGGTATTGAACGTCGTCTCGACTGCTATACTACGTTGGCGGATATAGAGAATAGTCCTTATGCTGTCGAAACACGTGGTGTGTGGCGTACCTTTGGCGACTTTATGGGTGGCCCTTTTGTTTCATATACCATCTTAAGTCCTGATAGCATGCAGGTTGTAACGCTTACAGGTTATGTCTATTGTCCTCGTTTCAAGAAGAGAGACTATCTTATGCAGGTTGAAGGTATATGCCATTCTATTGTTTTCGACACTGTATCTCGATGATATAACTAATATCCTGGACAATAGGTGTTTGTAAATAGATACAATATATTTTTCGGTGTTGGCTTTTCCCTTGCCTTGTGCCTCGTGCTGCTATGCTGTATGTCGTCAAACGCTCAACGCCCATACGGTGAGATTGGCGCTGGTGTAGGTGGCATGAACTATATAGGCGACCTCAACGGGCAGTCGCTCTTCGACAAGCCTAAGCTGTCGTTCTCTGCTTTTGCAAGATATAATGTCGACGACCGTTGGGCTGTGGCTGTCAATATTGTTAAAGGGGCTATTGCCTCCGGCAGTCCGGATTATATCGAATCGCGCAATCTTAGTTTCCGTTCCGATATATGGGACCTCTCAGCCCGTGCTGAGTTTAATTTTGTTCGTCTGGGTACTGCGGTGTCGCAAAATCGTTTTTCGCCATTTATCTTTTGCGGAATTGGCGTGTTCCACTTCAGTCCGGAGGCGTATTATCACAATCCGCTTACCGGCGTCTCTTCCTGGGTCGCCTTGCAGCCTTTAGGCACAGAGGGGCAGAATACCAGTCTCTATCCCGACAGGCGTCCGTATCAGACGCTGTGTTTTATGCTTCCTTTCGGATTGGGTTTCAAGTATATGATTGCCAAGCATGTCATCATCGCTGTAGAGTATGGGTTTAGAAAGACCTGGACCGATTATATCGATGATGTAAGCACCACCTACGTCGACCCGTCTATCTTTGAGAATGACGCTGTTGCTGCTGCTCTTCATGACCGTAGTGCCGAAGGAGGCTTCGACATTGTCAACAAGCCCGGCACATTGCGAGGCGACGACACACTCGATGACTGGTATTCCTATTTCAATATATCGTTTACTATCAGTACAAAATTCCTTTTTGGCTGGCTCAAACCAAAGCGTTGCTACCACAAGTAATATCTTCCGTTTTATCGCGTTGTTGTGGCGTTTTGCAATATCCTTTTTCTGCTTTGTTTTTTTTTTTGTACCTTTGCATTTGCTAATTTTGTGGTATAATTGATTTTGATTGTATAATATTTTGTAAATCATGCAATAAAACCAAAGCGTGATATACAAGTATTATGGTGTCGAATGATAGAGATGTAGCACTGAATATATATAATGTCAATGGAGTTAGACAAATCACATATCCCGCAGCATGTGGCGGTGATAATGGATGGTAATGGTAGATGGGCTAAAAAGCAGCTTCAACGTCGTATTTTTGGTCATCAGCATGCCATCACTGCTGTCCGTCAAACGCTTGAAGCTGCTATACAGTGTGGCGTAAAGTATCTTACTTTGTATACGTTCAGCACCGAGAATTGGAATCGTCCCCAGGAAGAGGTCGATGGCTTGATGGAGCTTCTCAGCAAGGCTATCCTTGACGAGACAAAGACCATGCTCGAAAATGGTGTTAGCATGCACGTCATCGGTGATATGTCCCGTCTTCCTGTTCGTTGTCGCCAGCAGCTGCAGCAATGTATAGAGACGACGGCAGGCGGCAATAATCTTTCGCTTATTCTTGCTTTAAGCTATAGCTCGCGTTGGGAGTTGACCAATGCGGTACGCTCTATTGCTTCCAAGGTGGCGTCAGGTGTGCTGACAGCCGATGATGTCAATGAGCAGCTCATCTCCTCTCATCTTGCCACCGCCCAGTACCCCGACCCCGATTTGTTGATTCGTACTGGTGGCGAGCTGCGTATCAGCAATTTCCTTCTTTGGCAGATGGCTTATACCGAGTTTTATTTTACCGACCTGCTATGGCCTGATTTTCGTCGTGAACATTTCTTCGAGGCTGTGAAGGCCTATCAACAGCGTCAGCGTCGTTTTGGCAAGACTGGCGACCAAGTCGGTTCTGTTTAATCTTTTTTCATCCTGTAATGTCTCTATTATCGCATAAGAGTTCTTTCGTCATATCGCCGTTGTTTCGTGTGGTGGCATTGTTGGCTTTTCTTTTGTCAAGTGCCATGATGTCTTTTGCTCAGATTGTTGCTACTGGCGAGTTGGGCTCTTCAAATATTGAAATCGACTATCTTACGCCTAAGCAATACGAGATTGGCGGCATCGATGTGGAAGGCGCCGACCACCTCGACAAGCGTATGGTACTTCTGGTTGCTGGCTTGCAGGTTGGCGACAATGTGAAAGTGCCTGGCGACAAGCTCTCCTCTGCTATCGACAACCTTTGGAAACAAGGCCTCTTTGAAGATGTGCAAATATTGGTAACGCGTATTCAGCAGGGCAAGGTGTTCTTGAAAATTGTGCTTAAAGACCGTCCTAAAATGTCTCGCTTCAAATTTAATGGTGTCAAGAAAAAAGATGCCGAGAAACTGCGCGACGAGATGAAGATAGCTGTCGGCGACGTGGTAACGGAGAATATGCTTACTACAGCTAAAAACCGCATCCTGAGCTATTATATCGAAGACGGCTATTGCAATGTTGAGGTAGCTACTGACATCAAGTCCGACACGCTGGGCGGCAAGGACGACCGTGTGCTGGTTATCTTTAATGTTAATGTTGGCAAGCGTGTCAAAATCGATTCTCTTATTTTCGAGGGCAATGAGAATATCCCTACAAAGACTCTCATTCGCAAGCTCAAGAATACTCACGATGTCAATTATTTCAAGAAGATGTATTTCTGGACTTCTGGCTTCTGGAAGTCTTCTAAATATATCGATGCCAAGTTCCACGAGGATTTGACAGAGATTATAAAATATTACAACGAGCAAGGTTATCGCGATGCCCGTATAGTCTCCGACACTGTCTATCCCTCTCCTTATGGCACGGACAAACAAGATCGTGTCATTGTCCGCGTCAAGATTTTCGAGGGCAATAAGTTTGTCTTTAGAAACATCACCTTTGCCGGCAACACTATCTATCCTTCCGAATTGCTGGCTCGCCATTTGCGTATTAGCAAGGGCGACCCGTACAACAAGACTTTGCTCGAGACCAACCTCAACTACAACCCTTCCGGTACTGATATCACTGCCATGTATATGGACAATGGCTACCTCTTCTTCAGCGCTACTCCTGTCGAGGTGGCTGTGGAGAACGATTCTATCGATATTGAGATCCGTATTGTGGAGGGCAAGCAGGCGCGTATACGCAATGTCAGCGTCGAGGGCAATACTATCACCAACGACCGTGTTATAATGCGAGAGCTGTACACTCGCCCCGGCGACCTCTTCAGCCGCGATGCTGTGCTGCGTAGCCGTCGAGAGTTGGTAACATTGGGCTATTTCAAGGAGGAGTCAATACTTCCTGAGCCTCGTCCTAATCCGCAAGACGGCACTGTCGATATTGTCTACAAGGTGGAGGAGGGCTCTACAAGTCAGCTTCAGCTGCAAGGCGGCTACGGCAGCGGCATGATAATAGGTCAGATAGGTATCCAGCTTAACAATTTCTCTGCTCGCAATATCTTCAACAAAAAGGCGTGGGCGCCTCTCCCTGCCGGCGATGGACAGAAGCTTGGCGTCAATGTGGTAACCAATGGTACCTATTACTATTCTGTAAGCGGCTCTTTCACCGAGCCGTGGCTTGGCGGACACCGTCCTCAGGCTCTGTCGGTATCTATCTATCATAATCTTTATAGCAATGGCTATTACTACGACAAGAGCAGCGCCAATTATTATAGTTTGCAGATAACGGGTGGCGGCATCTCTCTGTCGAAACGTCTGAAATGGCCCGACGATTATTTCACGCTTACTCACGCTATATCATATAAGCATTACAAGCTTGTAAACTATACAAGTCTTTCGTCGCTCTTCACCGACGGCTATGCCCACGACTTGTCGTATGGCATCACTCTTGGGCGCAACTCTACCGATTCGCCTATCTATCCGCGCTCAGGTTCCGAGATATCTATCACGGGATATGTTACCCCGCCATATTCTCTCATCAATGGCAAGGACTACTCCACCATGTCCAACCAGGACAAGTACCGCTTTGTCGAATACTATAAGCTTAATGTGCGCGGTTCGTGGATGCTCAACCTTATAGGCGATATAGTGCTGAATGCTCGCGCTCGCTTCGGCTGGATGGGATATTACAATGATGATATTGGCGATGCACCGTTTGGCCGCTACTATCTGGGTGGCGACGGTCTCTCTACTTGGATGCTCGACGGTCGTGAGGTTGTGCCGCTGCGCGGTTATCAAAACAACTCGCTCAACCCGGCTGGCGGCGGCTCTGTTTTCGACCGTTTCACTATCGAGCTGCGTCAGCCTATTGTCGAGAGTGCTAATGCCACTATCTATGTCTTGGGCTTTGGCGAAGGCGGCAACTGCTGGAATAGTATCGACAACTTCCAACTCTTCAGAATGTATACCTCGGCAGGTCTGGGTCTGCGTCTCTATATGCCTATGTTTGGCTTGATAGGTATCGACTGGGGCTATGGCTTCCAGGGTAGCTACGGCGGTAGTCAGTTCCATTTCTCTATAGGTCAAAGTCTTGATTAATATGTCGCTTTCTTATAAATATTTCTGCTTGTCGCTTGTCGTTCTGTTTCTCAGCTTTGCTTCATCGCTATCTGCACAGAAGTACGGTTGCGTAAATACCGACTATATTATGACTAATGTGCCTGACTATGTGCAGGCTCAACAGCGTCTTGATAAGATTGTTGCTGAATGGCAGAAAGAGATTGAGGGCAAGATGCAGGAGTTGGAGACTCTTCAGCAGTCTTATCAGCAAGAGGCGTACCTCTTGCCAGACAACCTCAAGAATCGCCGTTTGCAAGAGATAAAGACACGCAACGAGGAGATACATAACTTGCAACGCCAACGTTTCGCCGCCGGTGGCGATTTAGACAAGAAACGTTCAGAGCTGTTAAAGCCTCTGCAAGACAGGATATATAGTGCAATAGAGCGTATAGCAAAGGAAAAAGGCTATGCCTTTATTCTCGACAAGGCTGGCGCCGCTACAGTGCTGTATGCTTCCGACAAATATGATATCAGCAACGAGGTGCTGGAATCGTTGGGCTATAAGGCCTCCGCTCCTGCCGAACAGCCTTCTAATAGCAAGAAATCTAAATGATATACAAATTTTGAGATAAATATATAATTAATATTAACCTATGAAAAAAACGCTTTTATTTTTCTTTGTGGCATTGCTTCTTGGTACAGCAATGCAGGCTCAAAAGCCTAAGCTTGGTCATATCAACTCTGAGGAGATGATGCAGATTATGCCGGGTCGTGATACAGCACAGGCTGTCCTTGAACGTGAGATGCAAGACCTTCAGAACACCCTCGCCGATATGCAGAAGGAGTTGGAGACACGTTATACCGACTATATGAACCGTAAGGAAGGTTTCTCCGAGCTTATTCGCAACACCAAGGAAAAGGAGTTGCAAGACATGAACTCTCGCGTTCAAGAGTTCGCCAAGAATGCTGAACGTCAGATGCAAGAGCGTCAGGCCGAGCTTATCAAACCTATCGTCGACCGTCTCAAACAAGCTATCGCCGATGTGGCAAAAGAACATGGCTATAGCTATATCTTCGACATCCAAACCCTTCTGTATTATGAAGATAGCGACGACGTTATGCCTTTTGTCAAACAGAAATTGGGATTGAAATAATATTTATGCCATACTCAAAAAAAAGTCCGATGTTATCGGGCTTTTTTTGTTTTATATAATAGGACACGTTTGCGGGGTATTACTATCCGATAAACTTTTTGATAAAAGAGCAAAAAAAGGGCTGATTTATACAAAAAATACTCACGAAAATGTCAGACTCATTATCTGATAACACAAAAGGATAATGAGTGTGTGGAGGAAGGAATAGGTATAGCATAATTCTTTACTATCAATGGATTAAACTATACG
>JAZRVD010000097.1:0-2765 GCA_045598945.1 Bacteroidales bacterium
GTGGTCAACGCCCTTATGCACCCCAAGGCAGATAGTGCTGTTGTTGTCGACCCTGCCATCTTGGACGATGCTTCCACAGAGTCCGCTCCACTCGCCAAGAAGGAGATGACGCCTGCCAGTCGTCTTGAAAACAGCAAGATACTCGGCTATGCCGTCGCCTTGATTGGATTGTTGTATTTTGTGTTAGATATTGTGCGTGGCGGCTCGGTAGACCTCAATGCTGTCATACTCCTTTTTCTTTTCTTTGGCATCTTGGTCTATGGCACACCTTTGGCGTATGTCCGCGCCTTCGGCAAGTCGGTGCAGAGCTCGGCAGGCATCTTGCTGCAGTTCCCTTTCTACGCCGGCGTCATGGGCATCATCACCGGTGTTGGAGCAAGTGGCATCAGTTTCGCCTCTGTCATCAGCAACGCTTGCGTGTCTATCTCCAATCCTGTTACATATCCTGTGCTCACATTCCTTTGTGCCGGTCTTGTCAATCTCTTTGTACCGTCGGGTGGCGGACAGTGGGCCGTACAGGCGCCTATCATGTTCACCGCTGGCGCCGATCTGGGTGTCGACCATGCGCTCACAGGCATGGCGATAGCGTGGGGCGATGCCTGGACCAACCTCATCCAGCCCTTCTGGGCTCTGCCGGCGCTTGCTATAGCGCGCCTCTCTGCCAAAGACATCATGGGCTTTTGCCTTATCGACCTCCTCGTCTCTGGTGTCATTATCTGCGGCGGCTTGCTGTTGTGGGCTGTATAGACCTTTCTAAATGTCTTTTATACAAAGGGATGCTCTTTCGTGGCGCATCCCTTTTTTCCTTTATTGACGTTTGCTTGTATATTTTTCTATTTGATTGGATTTTTTTTTTTATTTTTGCATTTTGATTATTGTGTATTGATAACAAATGGTTGTAATACACTTTAACCTTTTGTGTATCACGATATAATGTCTATGAAATTTCGATACTTTTTTGCTCTGTTTCTATCTGTTTGCATCTCGTCATTTGTCTCGGCAAAGTCTTTTTCGTTGCATGGGGCTGCTTCGTTGGGTGTAAACAGTATCTCGTCAAGCAGCATCGCTACCACGAGCCGTGTTCACTCGCTAACCATTATCTACGATACTATTAGGGTCAAAGTTTGTGCTCGCGACTCTTATTCTGGCCATGGCTTTAATATTGGTACTACGCGCACACAGAACGCTGGCGATACCGTAGTGCTTTCGCGCTATATTACTGGCAGCAATGATGTCGACACCCTTCGCACAATCCTTGCTTGCATTATCTCTAATCCTTACCCCGTCATCATGGGTCCGCAATCGGTATGCCAGGGAGTGTCGGGTGTGCTGGTGGCAACGGGTGCCGAACGTTATCTGTGGGATAATGGCGATACCTCTTCCTCCATTCATGTCTATTTCCCCGGCGACTATAGCGTTGTCGGTGTCAATAGCAACGGCTGTGTGGCCAAGTCTACATTCTCTTTCTCTGTCAATCCGCCTATCATCCATGAGGAAACGCGCCATCTCTGTCAAGGCGAGGTTACCTATTTTCAAGGCGAAGCAATAGACACCTCTTGCCGTCGCGAGCACTGGGATGTTACACCGCAAGGCTGCGACTCGCAGACAGTTGTCTATGTCGAGGTTACTGCTGTGCCGCTTGTCGCTATATCTGGCTCTGCAAGTCTATGTAGCGGACTCTCTACACGTCTTACTGCATCGGGTGCCGACAGCTATCTGTGGAGCACAGGCGAGACTACCGAAAAGGTAGACATCACTGTCTCCGACACCATTGTTCTTCAGGGTATTACTCGTTTTGGCTGCTCTGCTTTCGACACCTTTGTTACCATTGTTCGTCCTACCTACGACACTAATCTCTACGACACTATATGTCTTGGCGAGTCGGTGCCTTTCTATCAGCGCGAGCTTCGTAGCACCTGCTCCTTCTCTGTTACCGACCATAGCATCTATATGTGCGACAGCGTGGTAACAATGAATGTGCAAGTCAATGTGCAGACTGCCTATCAGTTCACAGAATATGTTACCGACAGCTTTGTCTGGAACGACAGCACCTTCACCCGGTGGGGCGACTACGAGATGGTCTTCACCGGCAGTAACGGCTGCGATAGCGTGGTAACTTTGCATCTTGGCGTGCTCTACGACAAGCCCCGTCCTACGCTTTTGGTGCAAGACAACCGTCTCCTTGTCGTCGACCATTTTCCAGGTGGCGGCGATTCGGCACGCGTCGACTATGACGGCTACCGCTGGTATCGCAATGGCGAGATGATACAATACGGCTCCGATGCCTATCATCAGCCCAACTACACCAAGCTCAAAGGATGCTATTGGGTCGAGGTGCTGTGCGACGGCGACAACTGGATGCCTTCCGAGATGATGTGTATCGACGATGTATACGATGGTATTCTCGACGTGACGACAGTCTCTGCCTCTCTCTCGCCCAACCCCGTGGCACCGTTGTCATCTTTCGTCATAAATATCAATAGCCAGGACGACTCTCCCGTTAGCGTATACATCTATGATGCCGCCGGTCGTCAGGTGGCTGTGCAGACCTCCTTCGGCAATAATATCATTATGTCCGCCCCTCGTCGCTCTGGACTATATACCATCCGTTGTGTCCTCGCCAACAGCATCGCTGTGGCTCGTTTAATAGTTAGATAGTTTATGAAACATTCCTTTATATTACTCTTGTTCTTGTTACCATGCCTGCTCATGGCACAGGTAAAACTCGAGAATGCCACCTCGTTAGGCTTTGGCGCCTATGGCGG
>JAZRVD010000098.1:0-12127 GCA_045598945.1 Bacteroidales bacterium
CATCACCTATTCGGTGATATTCTGTTCTATGATAGTTACTTCGCTGCTGGTGTTTCTGTGGTTTAAGCGTGTCAATCCACAGATGACACTGTCGGTAAAAAAATAAAGCATGATGAATAAAATATCGTTCTACAAATTCGATGGAGCCAGTAACGATTTTGTTATTATGGATTTTCGCGATCTGTCGTGTGAGCTTACGCAGATGCAGATAGAATGGATGTGCAACCGTCGTCGTGGCATAGGTGCCGACGGCTTGATAATGTTGCATACCGCTGAAGCTCCTTATCATTTTGAGATGCGTTACTACAATAGCGATGGAAATCTTTCGTCGATGTGTGGCAATGGTGGCAGATGTGTTGCTCTGTTTGCTCATATACTGGGTCTGGGCGCTGTCAACGATGTGGCAGAATTGCCTAAGGGTGTCGTCAATAGTTTTCTGTTTCTTGGTCCCGACGGTCCTCACAAGGCATCGATTACTATGTGGGACGAGCAGACTGGCGTGGCAATAGTGCGTCTGTCTATGTGCGATGTGGCGTGCGACGATGTAAAGCGCTGTGGCGAGGGGTGGTTTCTCAACACCGGCTCTCCACACTATGTTATGCGTGTCAAAGACTTGTCTCATTACGATGTTGTCGGCGAAGGTATGAAATGGCGTAATAGCACCGACCTCTTTCCTGAAGGTACTAATGTTGATTTTATCGAAGATGCCGACGATGGCACCCTGCTGGTGCGCACCTACGAGCGTGGCGTCGAAAACGAGACCTATGCCTGCGGCACAGGTGTTACAGCGGCAGCCATTGTTTCGGGCAACAAGAAAGTGGCTACGCGTGGCGGCGACTTCCGCGTCGATTTCAATGCTACCGACAAGAGTTATACGGATATTGTGCTGACAGGTCCTGCGGCATATAATTTTAAGGGCGAGGTGCAGCTGTGAGACAGTTTTGTTGGCGTTTGATGTGCAAGAGATTAGGCACTCTTTGGCTGCTTATAGCCTGTACTGTGGGTGGCGCTATGGCGCAATCGTTGCCAACGCATATCGACTTTCGTCTAAGCGGTGGCAAGGTGTTGCCTATCCACGGTTCTCGTTATGAAACGTTTACGCCTACAATCTCTTATGATCAAAGTGTGTTGTGGCGTATAGACGATGACCGTTACTGGACTCAGTTTTGGCATCGTCCTTACATGGGGGTTTCGCTTGGCTACACGCAGATTTTTGACCAGATGCTTGTCAATCGTATTATGTTGGCGTATATGTTGGATATGCCGCTAACCAAGCATCTTTCGCTGAGTTTCAATGCCGGTCTTTCTTGGTTTACACGTCCTTATCGTTCTACTCTTCTTAAAGAGAATGTATTTATTGGTTCGTATACAAATTGCTTGATCGATTTAGGCGTGTCATATAATGTGCCTGTAGGTCCCGTCGACGACTACATCTCTTTCGGTCTCAGTGTCGTTCATTCTTCGTGTGGCTACCTCTACAAGCCAAACCATGGCCTAAATACTCTTCAGTTCGATGTTTGTTATCGTTTTGCAACATATCGTAATGCCACTCGTCCTGTTGTAGATAGAAAGCCATTGAGCGATGACACGTTTTCCAAAACGTTGCGGCCTTTCTTTTCTTTTGCTCCAGCATTGGTTATGTCGCGTTTCCTTGACGACGACGATCATACGCTCTTTTTTGCCTATACCTTTCAGGCTGGCGCTATACGTCGATTCCATCCATGTTTCGCTTATGGCGGAGCACTCGATTTGAGCTACAATTTTTCTCACAATAGGCAGCCAGAGCATGTCAAATATCCAGTCTATCCTGCTGCCTCTCTTTTTGCCGACGTGTTTTGGGGCAGAGTGTCGCTGCGGTTAGGTTTGGCGCATTATTTAGACCGTTATCCGCTCAACTGGGAGCAGTACTACGAGCGTGTAGGACTCTACTATTCCGTTGCACACAATCAGCGCGTAGGTGTGGCTATGAAGGTGCATTATGACCATATAGACTATATTGAATGGACATATATGATTGAATTATAACGTTATGGATTTGTTTACATACAACGACAACGAGCCGGCAAGACAGCGTATGGAGGAGCTTGCCTCGCTTATTGACAGGTACAACTATGAATATTATATGAACGACACCTCGTTGGTGTCTGACTTTGAGTTCGACAAGTTGATGAACGAGCTGCTGCAACTCGAAAAGCAATATCCTGATTATGTTGTGCCAAACTCGCCTACCTTGCGTGTGGGCGGCGAGGTCAACAAGAAGTTTCGGCAGGTTACGCATCGCTTCCCTATGCTCTCGTTGGGCAATACCTACTCTATTGGAGAGATAGAGGAGTTTGAGGCGCGCACACGCCGCTTGCTTGGCGATACTAAGTTCTCTTACACCTGTGAATTGAAATACGACGGCGTGGCTATTGGTCTCACCTATCGTCATGGCGAGCTGGTGCAGGCTGTTACGCGTGGCAATGGCTCAGTAGGCGATGATATTACAGCCAATGCTCGCACTATTCGCACTATACCTCTGAAACTTCGTGGCAACTATCCCGACGACTTCGAGGCACGTGGAGAGGTGGTATATCCTTTCGACGCTTTCGAAGCCTTCAACCGTCAGCGCGAGGCAGAAGGCGACGACCCCTTTGCTAACCCGCGCAATGCTGCATCCGGCAGCCTCAAGTTGCAGGACTCTGCCGAGTGTGCGCAACGCAAGCTGATGTTTTGCATGTACTTTATGATGCTCCCCGAAGGCGCACCGTACACAGCCGATACTGCTACTCATAGTGCTCGGCTTGAGTGGGCAAAGCAGATGGGCTTTAAGGTGCAGCCTTACATTAAGGAGTGTGGAAATATCGATGAGATAAAGTCCTTTATCGAATATTGGGACACCGCTCGCTGGCAGTTGCCTTTCGGTATCGACGGTATTGTCATCAAGGTCAATCAGACTGCATTGTGGGACGAGTTGGGCTTGACAGCCAAATCGCCTCGTTGGGCTATAGCCTACAAGTTCAAGGCTCAGCAGGTCTCTACACCGTTGCTCTCTGTCAGTTATCAGGTGGGGCGTACCGGCAAGATAACGCCTGTCGCCAATATGCAGCCTGTCTCTCTCGGTGGCACTGTTGTAAAACGTGCTACGTTGGTCAATGCCGACTATATAAAGTCGTTGGATATCCACGAGGGCGATTATTTGCTGGTAGAGAAGGGCGGCGAAATCATACCAAAGATTGTTGGCATAGATCTTGAACGGCGCCAGCCAGGTGCTAAGTCTCTTCAGTTTATCGATGTCTGTCCAGAATGTGGTTCAGCCCTTGTCCGCAACGATGGCGAAGCCGCTCACTACTGCCCTAATAGCGATGCTTGTCAGCCTCAGATTATTGGCTTGCTCGAACATTTTGTGAGTCGCAAGGCAATGAATATCGACACTCTTGGAGTGGAACGCCTCAAAATGCTTTACGACCGTGGTCTGGTTCGCTCTGTTGCCGACCTGTACGACCTTCGTCAGCTGCAGCTCATAGGTCTTTCCGCCAACGATGGCGCAACCATTCAATCCAAAGGCGCTGACAATATTGTCGATGCTATCGATGCTTCCAAGCAGGTGCCTTTCGAACGAGTCCTGTTTGCTTTGGGCATTCGTTATCTTGGTGAGGTCGGCGCTAAGAAGGTGGCGCGTTATTTCAAAAATATTGATGCTCTTATTGCTGCCTCGCGCGACGATTTGTTGCAGGTGGAGGATGTTGGCGATATTACAGCCGATGCTATCGTTGATTATTTCGCCGATGAGCATCACCGTCTTGTCATACATCGTCTGCGCGAGGCAGGTGTTCAGATGCAGGTGCAACAGAGCAGCATAGGTACACAGCTATCTGGTTTGACATTTGTTGTTAGCGGTGTCTTTCAGCATTACAGCCGTGACGAGATAAAAAATACTATCGAACAGTATGGCGGCAAAGTCTCTTCATCTATTAGTGCCAAGACCTCTTATGTGCTTGCAGGCGACAAGATGGGCCCTGAAAAACTAAAAAAAGCAAACGCATTAGGCGTGAAAATTTTGTCCGAAGACGAGTTTCGAGCAATGATTTTGTGATTTTTTATAGTTGCTTTTGTTTCTTGATAGCCAAATGTATTATGAAAATTAATACAATTGTGGTTAGTGGGTTGTTGATTGATTTTTAGTGTGTTGTGGTGATGTAAGCTTGGTGGTGTAATGGTTTTGAAGCATGAAAAACCGTATATTTATGTGCGTAAATAGTTGAAAAAAAGCACTTGTTTGTTGAAAAATGTTTTTATTCTAAAAAAAAAGTGTACATTTGCAAACTCATTGTAGTGTATATCATTTGCAAAAAAATAATACAAAATACCATGCTTAAACTTCGTTGTAACTATTTAATCAAAAGTTTACTTGCGATAGCTGTATCTTCAAGCTTGTTGGTTGCTTGCAACAACGATCAAAATGCAACAGATGAAGAGGTTGCAGAGTTGCAGGAACGTCTTGACAGCATTATGCTTGAGTATGAGAGACTGAAAACTGATGGTGGAGATTATAGTGGTGCTCTCGCCTCTAAGGATAGCACTATCAACGCTCAAGCGGCCGAAATACAGCAACTTCTTGAGCAGCTGCGTGCAAATGAGTCAAAAGAAAATGGTGCTAAATCCGGCAATGCTACTTTGATTAGCCAGTATAAGAGTGAGATTAGTGCAAAAGAAAATCAGATAAAGATGCTCCAGTCTCAGCTCAACAAGCAGACTCAAGAGCTCGCCTCTCTAAAAAAACAGCTTTCATCAAAGCCGGCTGCAAAAACTGACGGCAAGGCATCGAATGTTGATGAAAAAGCACAGGCAAAGATAGCCTCTCTCCAAAAAGAGATTACTTCGCAAGAAAGCAAGATAAAGACACTCAATGGTCAGATTTCCGACCTCAACGGTCGTATTGCTAAATTAGACGGACAAAACAAGTCGCTTACAAGCGAGAAGTCGTCTCTTACAGCTAAGAACAAAGAGCTTTCTGGCGACAAGACCTCGCTTACTGCCAAGAACAAGGAACTCAATGGTCAAATTAATAAGTTGCAGTCTCAGATCTCTGATTTGAAGAAACAACTGGCCAATGCTCAAAAAAGCACAGCCGCTACTCCTGCCACTTCAAATAACGATGCTCAAGTTGCCAACTATCGTAAGCAGATTTCTAAACTTGAGTCGCAAGTCTCCGACCTTAAGGGACAGATTAAAAATCTTGAGGCCGCAGTTGCCAAGAACAACAACGAGTCTGAGGTAGAGGCCAAGATTGCACAACTTGAATCGGAATTGGCTGCTATCCAAACCAAGTCCAGTGGTCTCGAATCACAGGTAGCTCAACTCAACGAGCAAATTGCTGCTCGCGATACCAAGATCGCAGAATTGCAGAATGCTGCAACACAAACAGCTGCCAATGTTGTAGCTCAGCCAGCTGCTGAGGTTGCAAACAATAATGCCGAATTGGTTGCCCAAATCAATGCTCTTCAACAGCAGGTTCAATCACAGCAAAACGAAATTTCCAATCTTAATAGCACTCTTCAGCAAAAGGAGACAGCTCTTAATGCAGCCAACGAGGCTTTGACAAAAGCCAACGAGGCCGCAAAAGCTACTGCTACGACAGCTGCTTCAAAGGTTGTTGCTTCTAAAGGTACTGTCAATCAGAAACTTTCTCAGTTGCAAGAACTTTGTGATGGTTATGCTGCTGAGATAGAGCACCTCAGAGCTGAAAACGAGCAGCTGAGAAACGAAAACACACAGCTTCGCGAAGAGGTAGCTACCAGCCAGCGCAATGTTCAAGTCAGTGAGGCCGAGATAGAGCGCGTCAATCAAAAACTCGTCCTTGCCAGCATACTGGTTACCACCGATTTTACGGTTACTCCTGCCAAATCGGTAAGTGGTGTCAATGTCAAGGCAACAGATAAGGCAAGTGCTGTTACTGCTCTTAAGATCGATGCTAAGATTTTGGATAATAATGTTGTCGACCCTGGCACTATCACAGTCTATGCTCGTATCGCTAATGCCAACAATCGTATCGTCTGCAACGAGGGTGAGAACAATACATTTAATCTTGGCGGTATAGACATGCAGTACACTACTAAGACTAATATCGAATTTACGGGTAGCAGCCGCAAGGTTAGCATGATATGGCGCAAGCTTGAGAGTCTTGAACTTCCTGCCGGTCTTTATTGGGTTACTCTCTATGCCAATGGCTATGAGATTGGAAAGACAAGCTTTATCCTTAAGTAGCTTATTGGTAGTACGCTGTTGCATGCGTATATTATAAAAATAATGAGACATAATTAGATGTCGTATCAAAAAAAGTTCAACATCTTTCGTCTAACTTTCCCTGAGTTGGTCTACGAAAGTCATTCTTACGATGTGCAACCCAACGGGTTGCACATCTTGTTTAAGTTTCGATTGAACGAGAGCATTGTCTTTCAGCCATGCTCTTTTGTTCCTTCGCGTAGCTTTCTGTCGTTTGTAAAAGATGACATTTTGCTCGACTGGATTGTTTTCAATATAGGTATGGCTGAGCTGGTGAGCTACTGGAAGGCTTACTGTTCGCCGGTAGTTCGTGTGCTGCCTTATCGTCTCGACGACAGTCAGATAGCTTTCTGGCGCAAGTTGTATTACAACGGCTTGGGCGAGTTTTTTTATGTCAATGGCATTAAGGCTGGCTTTGACGATTTTATGGCCATCAAGGCAGATACAGGTGCTATACCTCCGCAGGTGGCTAATGGCATTGTCGATGTCGATAACTCGTCGTTTCTTGTGCCTATTGGCGGTGGCAAGGATTCTGTGGTAACGCTCGATTTGCTTTCTGATTATTGTCGTCAACGCTCACTCAATGCTCCTCGTCCTTTGATTATGAATCCGCGTGGCGCTACGTTGCAGTGCTGCAGTGTGGCGGGTATAGAGCGAGACGATATCTTGGAGATACAGCGCACTATCGACCCTTTGCTTGTGCAGCATAATGCCAAAGGTGCTCTCAATGGGCATACTCCTTTCTCTGCCGTCTTGGCTTTTTACACTTTGCTGGCATCGTATCTGTCGGGCGTGCTTTCGGTTGCGCTATCCAACGAAAATAGTGCTAATGAGTCTACCGTGGTAGGCTCCAATGTCAATCATCAATATTCCAAGAGCATGGAGTTTGAAGACGACTTCCGCGCCTATGTCTCTCGTTATATGTCTCCGCAGTTCAACTATTTTAGTTTTTTGCGTCCATTGTCGGAACTACAGATAGCCTCTATTTTTGCTCAGTTGGAGTGGTATCACGATGTTTTTCGTAGCTGCAACGTGGGTAGCAAGCAGGATATATGGTGTGGACATTGTCCTAAATGCTTATTTGCGTTTATCATTCTCTCACCCTTTATCGCTCCTCAGCGTCTTGCTGCTATCTTTGGCAGGCCTTTGTTGGATTGTGAGGATATGAGACCGTATTTTTTGCAGCTTGTCGGCATGTCAGAGACCAAGCCTTTCGAGTGTGTGGGTACTATATCTGAGGTGCATGAGGCACTTGCACTTACTCTTCGTCGCTGGTATGCTTCAGGCGAACCTCCATTGCTCTTAAGAGGTTTTCAGCCTTCTTACAACTTGTCGGCTCTCGCCAACATGTCGGATAGGCACAATTTGTCGTTATCATTGTTTAATCATCTGTCGTCGTATGTTTTACAAGGAAAAAGAGTGGCGCGCTCTGCTCGGTAACAAATCTATTTTGATTGCAGGCTATGGTCGCGAGGGGCGAAGTACCGAGTCTTTCTTCTCTCGTTTTCTTCCACCTTCGCAGTTTGTTGTCTCCGATGGCAACGAGGCTATTCGAAGTCAGGCAGCCAAGTTCGATTATATTATCAAATCGCCAGGTATCCCTTCTGCTGTTTTTGAGGAATGTTGCGACATGTCGCATGTTACATCCCAGACAGACCTTTTCCTCCGTATCTACGGGGCGCAGACTATAGGCGTAACAGGTACTAAGGGCAAGAGCACTACAACCGAGCTGATATATACAATGTTGTTTAAGGCTCTTCAGTCTCAGGGCAAGTTGTGTGAGAGTAGCAAGGTTTGCAAGTCAGTGCTTACCGATGTTGTGAAGGCTGGCAATATGGGCATACCTCTCTTCGACGTCATACCTATGTTGTCGGATAGCAGCATCGTTGTCGCCGAGCTGTCGTGTCATCAGCTTGAGCATATACAGGTGTCGCCGCATATAGGGGTGCTGTTAAACCTTTATCAGGAGCATCTCGACCATTATCATTCTTATCTCGACTATCAGATGGCAAAGATGAATATAGGTTTGAAGCAAGGTGTCAATGATGTGTTTTTCTATTGCGCTGACAATGAGACTCTCTCGCAGCTGGTAGACAAATGCAGTCTCAAGGGCAGGTGTCTGCCGTATCACTGTCCTCCTGCCGACACAATGGATTATTCCTCTTCGCTGATGGGCGACCACAACCGGTCTAACTTTTTGGTGGCAAGCTGGGTGGCAAACCTTTATGGTGTGCCTAATGAGTGCATTATGGAGGTGGGACGCAATTTCAAGGGTTTGCATCATCGTATGGAGCGTGTGGGCAAATATAATGGCATTACTTTTTATAACGACAGCATTAGCACTATTCCCGAAGCCACCATTGCGGCAGTCTCGTCGTTGCCTAATGTGCAGACGCTTATCTTGGGTGGATACGATCGTGGCATTGATTATACGGGGCTTGCCAATTTCCTTGTCTATTCTCAGTTGAAGAATGTTGTCTTTGTGGGTGCTGCTGGCAGTCGCATGTATCAGTTGTATAAGTCGTTGTCGAAAACAGCCTATATGCCACGCGAGTGTTTTGTATGCAATGATTATGAGGCTATAGTAGATTGGTGCTTTGAACATACAGAGCCGGGCTGTTCATGCTTGTTGTCGCCGGCGGCGGCGTCTTATGATGCTTTCAAGAATTTTGAGGAGCGTGGCACTTGTTTTGAGAACTTTGTACGAGGTCATGATAAGGTAAAGAAATAGTTGTACAACAATGAAGGATATTGTTGCTATACGTCATGCGTTGCATCAGCGTCCGGGTTTGTCGGGGAGCGAGGAGTATGCTCACGATGTTGTTGTCGCAGAATTGCAAAGGCTGTCGCCTACTATGCTTTTTCAGCATGTAGGCGGTTATGGTGTCGTAGCCTTTTGGGGCGATGCGGCAAAGCCTTGCGTCGCCTTTCGTGCCGATACCGACGCCTTGCCTATCAATGAAGCCGGCTCTTTTGAATATTCATCTGTTGTACCCAATGTGTCGCACAAGTGCGGCCATGATGGACATACCGCTATTTTGTTGCTGTTCGCTGCTATGGTTGCCGACCAGCATTTGCGGCAGGTGGTGCTTGTTTTCCAGCCTGAGGAAGAGACGGGGCTTGGCTCCAAGAAGATTATAGAGAGTGGCGTGTTGAAAAACTTTGACATACGATTTTTCTTTGCGTTGCACAATCTGCCGTCATATCCGTTAGGACAGGTGGTGCTGTTGCAACACACTTTTGCGGCAGCCTCTACAGGTGTTGTCTATCGTTTGAAAGGTCGTCAGACGCATGCTTCTACGCCAGAGAAAGGTCTCAACCCGGGTCTGGCGGTAGCTTCTATCATACAGCATTTTCATGCATTGTCGTCGTCGCCCGATGTCCCGCTGGCAGACTTTCGTCAGTCTACGCTTATTGCAGTGAGGGTGGGGGATGAGGCTTTTGGCACCTCTGCCGGCTATGCCGAAGTGATGTTCACTTTGCGTGCTTTCACCAACGATGCTATGCGGTGTCTTTTACAAGAGGCTGACGAGATAGTGGCACGACAGGCAACGGAGTACAGCTTGTCGGTGGAACGCGAGCTTCGCGAGCCGTTCAACGCTACAGAAAACGATGCTTTGGTGGTTGAGAAACTTGCCACTGTGTTACAAGCCAACAAGATGGACTATATCCTTAACGACACACCGTTCCGTTGGTCGGAGGATTTTGCCGATTACCTGATGATGTGTCCGGGAGCTATGTTTGGCATAGGCAGTGGAACGGGTCATGCCGAGTTGCATCATCCCGACTATGACTTTCCCGACGCTCTTATAGAGCCTGCAGCCTATATGTTTATGCTTGTTGCAAAACATTTTACCGCTGATTGAAAAAAAAAACGTACATTTGCAATGCTTTAATGTGTGATATATATCTGTTTGATTTTGATAAAATAATAATATATAGATGAAAAAAGTATTTGTTCTTTTAACTGCTGTTTTTTGTTTTGGTGCTATAATAGCGCAGCAGCTGCCCGAGCCTATCACTCAGCCTGGGCAGAGTTGCACCAGTATCATGGTAGGCAAGAAAGCGTCGAAAGACGGTAGCGTTATGACCTCGCACACCTGCGACGGCCGTTATCGTACATGGATGACCATAGAGCCTGCTGCCGACCACAAGGTAGGTGCTCGCCACGAGGTACGCAAAGGTACTATGCACACCAATTTCCCTGGCGACACGGCTGGCGTGCGCGTAGCAGGTACTATTCCCGAAGAGGCTCATACATACGCTTATCTCAATACTGCCTATCCTTGTCTCAACGAGCATCAGCTGGCTATAGGCGAGACCACTTTTGGCGGTCCTTCAGAGTTGCGTAACGACAAGGGCATGTTTATGATCGAAGAGCTTGAGCGCGTGGCTCTGCAACGCTGCACTACGGCTCGCGACGCTATACGTCTTATTGGTGAGCTGATAGAGCGTTATGGCTATGGCGACGGTGGCGAGTGCATCACCATTGCCGACCCTAAAGAAGTGTGGCAGATGGAAATTATGGGCGAAGGTCCCGACAAGATTGGCGGCATCTGGGCCGCTCAGCGTATACCCGACGACCATGTGGGTGTTAGCGCCAACATACCCCGTATCGGCAAGCTGCAGTACAACAACCCGGACTATTTTATGTGCTCCAACAATATAGAGAAGGTGGCTAAGAAATACAAGTTGTGGGACGGTAAAGGTCAGTTGGTCTTTTGGAAGGTGTTCAATTGTTCCTATGCCAATGGCAAGAACTATCGCGAACGTGAGTTCTTTATTCTCAACGCCTTGGCTCCATCGCTCAACCTCAACCAAAATATGGAGGAGCTTCCTTTCTCCGTTAAGCCCGACGAAGAGGTTGATGTACGCAAGGTTATAGAGCTTTTCCGCAGCACATACGAAGGCACCGACTTGGATATGTGTCAAAACCTCAAGGTCGTTGTCGACCGTAAAGGTGTTAAAGACACCATTATCAGTCCTATCGCCAATCCATGGATGAATGGCAATGCCACACGTCTCTATAACACTCTTGCTCCAGGCACCGTAGAGTTTATGCGCACCGTTAGCGTGGCATGGTGCTCCTATTCTTTTGTCGCTCAGTTGCGTTCCGATCTGCCCGATGCTATCGGCGGTATCTGCTGGATGTCAGTCGACAACCCTGGCGAGAGCCCTCGTATACCTATCTTCGCTGGCAATACGCGTCTGCCAGAGCCTTTCAGCATCTGCGGACAAAACAAGTACAACCCTGATGCAGTGGTGTGGAAGTTCCGTCGTGCCAACAAGCTTGCCACTCTTCAATGGCAAAGCACCAAGGGACGCGTAGCTCGCGACTATAAAGCATGTGAGGATTATGCTTTTGATGGTATGGCAAAATTAGAATACGATGTTCGTCAGCTTTACCGCAAGGAAAAAGGCAATATGGTTACCGATGTGTTGAATAACTACACAGCCAATGTCTTTACCAAGTCTGTTGACGTATGGCAGACACTCGAAAATGACTGCTGGCACTGGTTCGGCTTGGGCTTCTAATTGTTGATTAGAGATATAATGGAAAAAGCACGGCGTTTTGCCGTGCTTTTTTGCATATAAGGTTATTGTATTATGCGATAAGGGGTTGTTATGTCTTCTTGAACGGCATCAGGTGTAGCAGGCTATTGTCTGGTGTTTGGTGAGGGTGGTGGAGGGGGCGTTATCACGAGATGTTATAACTGTTTTTCAACCGCTTTAGCATGGTCTGTGGCTATAGTTTTTCTATTTCTTTTTATTGCTGTCCGGTAAAATTCAAAATAGCATAAATTATCTGCCCGGAGCCAAGTAAATACTGGCTTCGGGTTGCATTTCTCCAAAAGTAAGCCCC
>JAZRVD010000099.1:0-9511 GCA_045598945.1 Bacteroidales bacterium
GTCTGCGACAGTGTGTACATCTTGCACCTCACTGTTGACAGTGCTACACACAATGTAACCATCGACACTGCTTGCGAGCAGTACAGCTGGAATGGTGCAGAATACTTGACGTCAGGTACATATCAGTACAATTACAACAACGGCAAGGGCTGCTACAGTACCGACACGTTGCATCTGACAGTGTACTATCCTGCTGTTGACACCACTACAACACGCGTATGTAAAGAGTTTGAGTGGCGTGGCGAGGTATACGATACTACAGGATTCTACACATCTGTTGTAACAAATGCTGTTGGAGGTTACTGTGATAGTATATACTATCTCGACATTATCGTTGACAACGACGCTCCTGTCTCAAGTACTGTTGTTACGGTTTGCGACTTCACAGTATGGCGTGGCAACTACTACACTGAGTCTGGTGAATATCGTGATACCGTAGAGAAGAAGGTGTTTGGATTGTGCGACTCTATCTACATCTTGGAGCTCAAGGTTAATCATACTCATCATCTGACTACTACGGAGGAACGTTGCGACAGCTATGTATGGCACGATAGAATGTATGGTTACAGCGGTTCTTACCTCTATGCTTATACCGATGAGAATAACTGTACGAGTGTTGATACCTTGTATCTTACCATCAACCATCAGACCCATGGCGTTGATGTACAGACTGCTTGTGCAGGCTATGTCTGGAATGGCAAGATGTATAGCGAGACAGGTGTATATGCCGATACTTTGAAGACGGTACATAATTGCGACAGTGCTCTGACATTGGTCTTGACGATAACGCATAATGGTGTTGACTATAAGCAGCATGTTGCTTGCAATAGCTACACATGGCGAGACAAGGTCTATACCACATCAGGTGAGTATCGTGATACTTTGACAGGTACTGCAGCTGGTAACTGCGACAGTGTCTATATCCTCTCTCTTGAGGTTTACAACGACAGTGTTGCGGCTACTGAGGATGTCAATGCCTGCGATTACAAGTGGTGGCGTCATAGAAGATATGATGCAACAGGAGTGTATCGTGACACTGTAAAGAATGCAGTACATGGTGTATGCGACTCTGTATACGAGATGAACCTGACGGTATACCATAACCTCTATGCCAATGTTGAGACAGACACTGTATGTCGTATAGTTGAATGGAGAGGTAAGCTGTTGACAGAGACTGGACGTTATTATGACACTGTTAAGAATGTTATCAGTGGCGTATGCGACAGCATCTACACAATAGATGTGAAGGTCAACGATGACAGTCTTGCTGCAATAACAACGATAGCGGTCTGCGAGGCTGCAGATTGGCGTGGTAAATTCTACCTTGCCGCTGGTCAGTATTTCGATACTGTCAAGGGTGCTGTCAATGGTGGTTGCGATAGTATCTATCGTCTTGACCTTGACTTGCATCATGGTAGCTACACCGCCACTGCCGACACGGCATGCAATAGCTATGAGTGGAACGGCATAGTCTATGGCAACAGTGGTACTTACCTCTACCTCTACGAGAATGGCTACCACTGCCAGAGCCTCGACACCCTGTACCTCACCATCAGCAAGGGCGAGCGCCGTGCCTTCTTCGAGAAAGCTTGCGACACCTTCGTGTGGAGGGGTAGGGCATACACCAAGTCCGACACCTACATCTACCGCTATGCCAACACAAACGGCTGCGCCAGCACCGACACGCTGCACCTCACCATCGGTCATTCGACCCATCGTTCGGAGGCCATGACGGCATGCGAGTCATACGAGTGGAAGAATGTTGTCTACACCGAGAGTGGCGACTATGTATACAACTATAGCAACGCCGACGGTTGCGCCAGCACCGACACGCTCTATCTCACTGTGCGTCATGCTACGCCGAATGTCGACACGATGCAGGTCTGCGACAGTGTCGAGTGGAACGGCACCATGTACACAGAGACAGGCAGATACTTCTATAGTTACACCAACGACATGGCCTGCGAGACCGTCGACACCTTGCGTCTCACGGTGAAACACAGTGTCCACAACAGCATCTCGCTCGTTGTCAACGATGGCTACACATGGCATGGCACGCGCTATGTACTTGGTGGCGACTACACATACGAGTACGAGACGCCCGACGGTTGCGAGGCTGTCGACACGTTGCACCTCACTGTGGTAAGCTCAAGCAACACTGCCGAGTATGTAACATCTTGCGACGGCTACAGCTGGAACAACAACTACTACAGCGTCTCTGGCGTCTACTACTACCGTTACGTCAACGGTGCAGGTGCCGAGAGTGTAGACACGCTCTACCTCACCGTGCTGCCAAGCACGCACAACGTCGAGCGACTGACCGCTTGCGACGAATATGTATGGCACGACCGCACCTACATGCAGACAGGCGTGTACAGCTACAGCTACACCAACGAGAGCGGCTGCGCCAGCGCCGACACGATCTATCTCACCGTAGGCACCAGCTCGATGACGCCTGACAGCCGCGATGTCTGCGACAGCCTGTTGTGGCTTGACGGCAAGGTGTATCGTGAAAACGTAACAGGACAGACCTACACCTTGCGCAGCATCTACAACTGCGACAGCGTGTTGATGCTCGACCTCACGGTACGCCACAGTGTAACGCACGATGTGTTCGACTCCTTCTGCGTGGGTACGTCGTACATCTACAACGACATCACCTACACCGAGGGCGGCCTCTACACCGACACCCTGCGCGCCGTCAACGGTTGCGACAGCGTCAACGCCTTGCATCTTGTCAAGCTTGAGATGCTGCAGCCAGAGATAGCGATGACCTACTCATGCCAGACGCTTGAATACACCTTGACCGTCGACAGCACGATAGCCTACCTCTACTGGAACTCGTCTGTCGAGGACAAGACGCTCAACGGACAGGAGCGCAACAGCGAGATAGTGGTACGTCCTACACGCACCACTACCTACACCATCTTCGCCGACTACCGCGACGAGCTGCTCTGTCCCGCCACGCGCACCATCACCGTCGAGCCAATCGTCAAGCCGCAGGCCGCCATAGAGCTCACGCCGGGCTTTGTAACTACCGACAACCGCTACTTTGTGGCTGTTGACACCAGCAAGAACTCTACCGACCGTATGTGGACTGTTGACGACATAGAGCAGCTTGGCAGCAACGAGCGCATAGGCTACTCGGTGCCAGACTACAGCGACTCAGTGAGGTTGACTCTCGACGTGTGGAACGGCCTCTGCCATGACACAGCACACGCTACCGTGTCTGTTGTTCAGGCATCTATCTGGGCTTCTAACACCTTCACGCCAACCGAGGAGACCAACAACCGCTTCTACATCCGCGGCGTAGGCATAGTAGACTTCGAGCTTTTCATCTACAATCGTGAAGGCTTGCAGGTCTACAGCTCCACCGACATCAACGAAGGTTGGGACGGTACGCACAACGGCACCAACTGCCAGCAAGCCGCCTACGTCTATGTGGTGCGTTACACCGACGCTACGCGTCCAGGCGTATGGCAGAAGTTCGTCGGCTCAGTGCTGCTGATCAGATAAAAAAGAGCCTGAAATAGGAAAACAAGGGAGATGGTTGCTCAAGTGGCAGCCATCTCCTTTTATGTTGCTGATTTTGGAAATAATATTCTGTGAATTTTTGTAATTTTGCAATTCCAAGATTTTATTGTCATGAGGTGTTCGATAGGTGTGCAAAGTCATGAGAAACTTCATGAAGATGTCGATGTGATAGACAGGGTATACCAACTTGCACAGCAGAGCATACGTCTACGCAGGTTTGGCAAGGAGAGCGACACTATCGATGAATGGCAGACGGTAGAAGGTGTGTGATATAAGTGGTTGTTACAAAATTACATGTAAGAAATTATCAATTCAAATATAACCTAAATTTGAGGACAATAGTATATAATAGTACGTTGGTAACGTTGGCTGGCAATGAATCTTTTTTGTACCGTAGATTGACAACATTCCTTGTCTCTCGCAATCCGGCATACGATGTCGTTGCCAAGATTACAGAATGGGTGTACTCTCTCGTTCCGGAGGAGGTGTGTGTGATGTGTGGCGACACGTCGCCTATAGAAAGAGATGTTGTGGATATGTTGTTAGACAGAGGTGTGCCAACCATCTTGGTGGTGGGACGTACCTTGCGGTCTATGGGGACGCTTGACTATTGGACGTCGTATGTAGATGCTATAAATGATGGCAGAATGTTGTTGCTTTCGCCTATTGATGAGATAGAAAAGACGAAACTGTCTGTTGAGACCATGCAGGTACGCAATGAGTGGATGATAAGAATGGCCCACGAAGTCGTCGTTGGTTATGTGAAGGCGAAGGGAAATCTTGCTCATCAGTTGCAAGGGTATGAGAAGGTGCGAATATTGGATGTGAACAACCAATGTTTGATGGCGTGTCCTACAGAGAGCTCAAAAATACGTGAGCATGTCGAATGTCAGGGGAAGGAGGTGCTCAGGAGACTACAGTGTGAAGAGCTTGGCTCGTATGATATGCGAAAAGAGTTGTACAATTATCTGAAGCTGCCTAACGATCGTCCGTCGACAATACATTCGGAGATGCTCTCTGTGGTTTTGGAACGTTACGCTACTCTTCCTGATTTTGACTTCACCTCTTTTTTTAGGATGTGGGACTGGAGAAATCTTAGAGATGTGGACTATGAAGCTGTGTTTCGAGACAATCGTCGTCAGCCGTCTTTAGCTGAACGTAGTGTGGAGAGGTTGATGAATGTAATGCCTGTTGATGGTTGTAAGTCGTATAATGGAACAGAAAGTTTTGATGCGGTTATTGTTCACAATATTCTTTTCTTTCTGTTGCGTGTCGGCAAAAACGATGTGCCAGTGTTGCGCTTGGCTCAACGCTTGGCGTTGTATGAGCATGACGTTTCAGCGGCGCAGTATTATGATACGATGATAGATAAGGAAGAAAATAAAAAAGGCTCTTGAATTAACGAGAGCCTTTTTTGTTATCTTTTGCCAGTATGTCCGAATCCACCCGAACCTCTGTCTGTTGATGACAACTCATCAACCTCTTGCCATTCTACTTTCTGATGCTGTGCCACAACCATTTGTGCTATACGTTCGCCGTCGTTGATAGTAAAAGCTTCGTTTGAGAGGTTTACAAGCAGTACGCATAGTTGGCCTCTATAGTCGGCATCAATAGTGCCAGGTGCGTTTAGTACGGTGATGCCGTGTTTTAATGCCAGGCCGCTGCGTGGGCGTATCTGAGCCTCATAGCCTGATGGCAGCTCGATATACAGCCCTGTTGGTATGAGCTTGCGTTCCATGGGCTGCAATGTTATGCTTTCGTTGGGGGTGAAAGCTCTAAGGTCCATGCCGGCAGACTGTTCGGTCTCGTAATGTGGCAGTGGATGATGGCTGGTGTTGATGATCCTGACGTTCATTGTGGAAAAGTTTGTTGGAGCTTAGCTCTTTTTGTTGCGTTTGTTGAGCACTTCGTCAATCATGCCGTATGCTTTTGCCTCTTCGGCTGTCATCCAGTAGTCGCGGTCGCTGTCTTTCCACACTTGTTCGAAGTCTTTGCCGCTGTGTTTGGCTATAATCTCGTACAGCTCCTTTTTCAGCATCTGTATTTGACGTACTGTTATCTCCATGTCAGAAGCTTGACCTTCGGCGCCGCCCATGGGCTGGTGTATCATAACACGGCTGTGTGGCAGCGCGCTGCGACGACCTTTCTCACCAGCACAGAGCAGGACGCTTGCCATCGATGCTGCCAGTCCGGTGCAGATGGTGGAGATGCGTGGCTTTACAAGTTGCATGGTGTCGTATATGCCAAGACCTGCGTGTACGGAGCCTCCTGGGGAATTGATGTATATCTCAATGTCTTTTTCTGCGTCGATGCTTTCTAAGAAGAGAAGCTGTGCCTGTATGACGTTGGCTGTGTAGTCGTCGATAGCGGTGCCCATAAAGATTATTCTGTCCATCATTAGACGAGAGAATACGTCGAGCTGGGAGATGTTGAGAGGACGCTCTTCAATGATGTAGGGTGTAAGTGAGTTGTTTATTGCGGAGGTATACTTAGCGTAGGTGGTGCTACTGATACCGCAATGTTTCGTGGCAAATTTTTCAAATTCTGTCATAATTATAATGTGTTGTAATTGTTTGTTTCGAGGTTATTCGCCTTTTAGCAGGTCTGGTCTACGTTCTTTGGTTCTTTGCAAAGCCTGTTCGTAGCGCCATTGCTCTATCTTGGCGTGGTTGCCGCTGAGCAGCACGTCGGGCACGCGCCACCCTCTGTATTCTGGAGGCCTGGTGTATTCTGGTGGGGCGAGTAGGCTATCTTGAAACGAGTCGCCAAGAGCCGATTGTTCGTCGCCTATGGCTCCGGGAAGCAGGCGTATTATGGCGTCGCATATCACTGCCGATGCCAGCTCCCCGCCTGTCAGCACATAGTCGCCTATAGATATCTCTTTGGTTATGAAGTGCTCTCTTATCCTTTCGTCGATGCCTTTGTAGTGTCCGCAGAGGATCATTATGTTATTTTTGAGCGAGAGGGTGTTGGCGGTAGATTGTGTAAACTGTTCGCCGTCGGGTGCGGTGTATATTATCTCGTCGTAATCTCTCTCCGACTGTAGCTTTTCGATGCAGTTTGCCAAAGGCTCTACGGCCATAACCATACCTGCTCCGCCACCGTAGGGGTAGTCGTCGACCGAGCCGTAACGTGTTAAGGAATAGTCGTGAAGATTGTGAAACTTAACCTCTACAATGTTTTTCTTTTGAGCGCGGCTGATGATAGACTCTTCAAAAAACATCGACATCATGTTGGGGAAAAGTGTGAGAATATCTATATGCACGTGGCGTCTTTTTTTTGTGTGATATATGGCGGTGGAGATTAGCGCAGACGTATTTTTTGTCCTATTTGCAGTATGCTGTTTCGTTTGATGCCGTTAAGCTGGCAAAGCTTTTGTACTGTTGTGCCGTTGCGTGACGCTATTTTGGATAGGTTGTCGCCGCTTCTCACCCTGTAGTATTGCGATCCCTTGCCTGACGACGACTGGCTTCCTTTGGCGCTTGTTTTAGAGCCGTTATTTGCGTAGGTTTTTGACGATGTTTTTGCAGTCTTTCTAAAACTTTCCTTGGTTAAGCATAGACTGTTCGAGATTAGGTCGTGGGTGCTGCAGTCAATCACGTTTTCGGGATTCATGGCGTTGCCTTTGTACCTTATCTCCAAGTGCAGATGGCTGCCGTAGGAGCGTCCCGTATTGCCGCACAGTCCAATAACTTCTCCTGCTTTCACATCATCGCCAGATATCACTTTTCTTTCCGAAAGGTGAGCGTAATATGTCTCCAAACCGTTGTCGTGGCGTATTACTACAAGGTTGCCGTAAGACTTGTTGTATTTTGATATGCGCACTTTGCCGTTAAACATGGCATATATTGGAGTGCCTGTGGGTGCGGCGAGGTCGAGACCGTAATGAAACCTCCTGCGGCGTGGCCCGAAATGCGATGAGGGTCTTGAGGTTGTTGGGGTGGGGTAGTGAAAATCTTCGCCTATTGCCATGTTGCATAGTTGTATGGTAAGCGGCTGGTCAAGGTCGTTGATGTCGAGTTTGGGGTAGTGTATTGTCTCTGAATCGAAACTGGCATATATTATCTCGTCTTCGGTCTCGGCGCCTTCGTCGTCGATGCTTTGAAAAAAGTTTTGCGGCTTGTCGGGGTCGGCGTAGTCTGCCTCATGATGTTCCATGGGTGGTGGTGGTGGGAGAATGTTTGGCTTTGTAGGAGTGGCCTTGTCTTCTCTCGTCTCATCTTCTTCGTAGTATGGCTGGTCGATGATTATGTCGGAATAGTCGTCATCTTCGGTGTAGATGATGTCTAATTGATCTATCTTGACAACAGTTTTCTTGCTGGATTTTTTTGTTTTGGAAGGCTGTGAGTATGCAAGGGTGCATGTGGCTATAAGTAAGAGAAAAGAGAGTATGTATGAAATGTGTCGTGTCATATTGTAATGTGTATGACCCTGTTTGTAGGGTACGAGTGAATTTGCAAAGGTACACAATTTTGTTGATATATAGAAATCTTAGACTCTTAAAAAGATTTTTTTTATTACTGTCCGCTAAATCACAAACAGTATAGTTTAAGGGATGTTCTATAAATTAACATATTAATAATTAGATAAATGGTATAATATTTCGATAAATAGCCGTACCTTTGTAGTAGAAATCATACAGAATCATGCAGAGAACTACTATATACCGCAAGTCGATAGATGAGAACCTGTTCGAGGAGGAGTACACGATTGAAGCTCTCCCTGATGGGTAATCCCCTTGAGCAACTCGCCGCCTTGGTCGACTTTGAGATGTTCCGTCCCGCACTTGAAGAAGTGCTGGTCAAGAAGGACTGCAAGACTCCGGCAGGACGTCCGCAGATTGATGTTGTTCTTATGTTCAAGGCCATATTCCTCCAACGTTACTATGGTTTGGGCGACCACCAGATACAGTATCAGATTATAGACCGTACCAGCTTCCGCCAGTTCCTTGGCATTCCTCTGACCGACGAGCAGAAGCGGAACAACCGCATCAAGTCCAAGGACAGATGCCGTATTGAGCACATCTTCGGTTTCATTGAGGGAGCAATGGAAGGCTCGCTTGTCCGCAGCATCGGAATGGTGCGAGCTAAAGCAGCCAATGCTCTGACCAACCTCGTCTATAACATATTCAGATATACAGATCGTTAACTTTCATCCACAGTTTATCACCTGCAAGGGATAACTGTGCCCACATGTGTCAAATCGTCAAAAACAACATGTTAATGAGTGGATAAACGAACGCTATCGACAGTCGAAGTCCTCTGATGAGCGACTGATTCCAAAAGATCGTGTTTGACGGAACAGATTCCACTCAAATTTGTGAATTAATAGAACCTACCTGTAATTAACGGACAGTAATAATTTGTATTTGGCGGACAGAATAATATGTAATTAACGAACAGTGGTAATTTGTATTTAACGCCCCAACGGGGCAGCAAGCCTTCAGCCCAGGGCGGCGCCCTGGGTATTATCGCCCGTCAATCCTCGCCCTGTAAGGGCAAAAGCACTATCCACACTTTGTGATTTATCGGATTAATCATGTCGGCTGTTTATTGCACTATCAACATTCTAAATTCATAACTCATACCTCTAATTTCTTAAATTCATAACTCTTAATTTCCCAATTTTTTTTATCTTTGTATGATAACATTCTTGTTGGAAAATATGTATAACTATCATAAAATCAACATATTATGGGGGGGGGACAACGCATAGTCGCCACCTGCTATCGCTAAATTTTATATAACGCTTACACCGCTATGGGCTTCTGTCTCAGCTCGTAGTGGTGTTTTTTTTATGCACTTTTTTTGACAACTTATTCACATTATTATTAATACCAAATTTATAAAATTATGTACAACAAAGCTTTTTTTTGACGAGCCGCAAGCCATGGTGGTGCGGTTCGACGTGATGGATGTCATCAGCACATCGGGTGGTGTGTCTAAAACGTATTTCGAGGGGTCTTCCATCAATAATG
>JAZRVD010000100.1:0-10638 GCA_045598945.1 Bacteroidales bacterium
TTTACCGGACAGCAATAATATTTTATACAAAAAAGGCTAACATTAGGTCTTTTTATGACATAATGTTAGCCTTGTAGGGGGTTGATTTTGAAGAGGTTACATTAGCCCCCCCCTAAAACACTATATTTCAATAAATTACACATTCTTAAACGCTTGGTTGTATTTGCAAAGGTAGGATTTTTTTTTATTACTACTGTATTTTTTTTATTATTACTGTTTTTATATTTTCTTATTGCTACTGTTTTTATTTTCTAACACCATATAATCTATAGAATTATACCACAACACCAATCTCTTTCTCTCTTTTATTTTACTTTCTCGCACTGACTCTTCTATTTCCTCACATTGGATTGCAGGGCTTGGCGGACTTGGTTTTTGATTTCTATGGAGCGTTGTTTTACGGCTTCGACTTTGGTGGGGTTGAAGGTTTCTTGGTAGCGTACTTTGCCGAGGCTGATGCCGATGTCGGGCAACGTGCCTTTGACATCTACAGCCAGGCGTAACGGCAGCGGACTCTTGAGGAGCTCTATGTGATAGTTGTAGGCGTTGTCGAGGGAGTGTATGCCCGAGGCACATACACGATATTTGTCCATGGAGAGAAGGAATGGATATACCTCCATTTTGTTGCGGAAGAGGGTCATCTCAACATCGAGGCTGTCTATCTTGTTGATGGTCTTTTTGTTGAACATGAGCAGCGAGGCTATCTGCGAGAAGGTCTCGTTGTCGAGGACTACGAGGTCGGAGCCGTCGATAGCTGCCGAGCCAAGCAATGTGCTGACTTTTGGGCTGTAATGCGCGTCGAGGTAGCCTTCGAGGGCGAGGTGGAAGTTGGCGTTGCCTGAGAAGCTGGTGAGCATAGGCACGAGGGTGTCGATATACGGCACCATGTCGATGAGCTCGTCGATACGTATGTCGAGGAGGTGGAAGTCTACGCCGAGATATAGGTGGTTGGGGCGAGGCGACTTGTATATGCCTGTGAGTTGCATTCTTGCCGCCTTGCAGGCGAAGCCCACTTGGTCGAGGATAGCTTTGCCGTCGCGTATGGATATGCTTCCGGCGAGGTCGCTGAGGTCGTTGCCGAGAGCCACGCAGCGGTGTATGTGGGTGTTGAGGGTAAAGTCTACGTCTTTAGGCACAATGAATGGGTTGGCAGAGGTGTCTACGTTGTCTTCGGTGCGTTGCAGTGCCAAGGTGTCTTCGTTGCTGCCTATGCCGCTGATAAGGTCGAGGAGTTGGTCGACATCGGCATATTGCGATGAGAAGTCGAGTATGCCGTAGAGTGGCTTTTTGTGTGCTATCCAGTCTTCGAGGTCAAGCACTTTGCCGGAGAGGTGGTAGTCGGAGAGTCCCCAGTTGACGTCAACCTCTTTAATAATGGTCTCGCCGGGCTTGTAGTCGAATATAAAAGAGGTGAGGCGGATAGCTTCGGGCAGCTGTGGCATGTTGAGCAGAGTGTGGTTGAGGGAGAAGGAGAGCTGCGGCGAGAGCTGGGAAAGGAAATCGGCGGCGGTAGCATCGTAATGCACCTTGCCGTTGAAGGCAAGCTTCTCGGCATCGACAGAGGTAGAGTCCATGTCTATGATACCGCGCGCCATCTGCACCGACAGTCGTGCATCGATGGGCTTGTCGGTCTTGGTAACGTCGGAGAGGAAGGCGTCGACGTTGGCGTTTGTCAAGGCAACGTCAAGTTTGGAGGATGGCATCTGCATGTCTAAACGTCCTGCGGCGATGGCAGCGTGTATC
This sequence comes from Bacteroidales bacterium, assembly GCA_045598945.1. GTDB lineage: Bacteria > Bacteroidota > Bacteroidia > Bacteroidales > P3 > Colimorpha. The sequence continues at coordinate 1,744 of JAZRVD010000100.1, forward strand.
AGCTCCGATGCCGACTTGGCGTATGATGCCGATGGCAGCGAGATGTCTAAAGAGAGCTGTGGCGAGGCGAAGTGCATGCTGTCGTAGGTGGCATCGAGTTTGACGAGGTTGACGGTGCCATTGACTTTCATGTTCTTGAGGTCGAAGTCGGTGATTTGCTGCAAGGAGGTTTTGACGTTGATATTGACGTTGGCATTGCCGTTCATCAGCAGCGGCATAGTGTCGGGCAGCAGTTCGCCTATCTCGTCAAGGCGTGCGTCGGCGTCTATTTTTGCATCGATACGCATATCGCCCATAAGGTCGTCTACGGTGCCGGAGAGCGTAGCTTTGTTGTGCCTGTAGGAGGCTTGCAGGCTGTTGATGACTGCCGACGATGGCTGACGCCGCGAGAGGTCGAGCATGGCGGAGAGGTCGGCGGCGATGTCGTTGAAAGACATGTTGGCGTAGGTCAGCTTGCCGTCGTGCAGCTTGGCGTTGCATGCCACCATGGGCATTAGGCTGTCGGACACCACGCCAGTGGCAGTGCCGTTGAGGGATAGCGAGGCATGGAGATTCATGCCGCTGACCATCGAGACGTATTGCTCTGGCAGCCACTGCAGCACCTCTTCGACGGAGATGTCGTTGGTGGAGAATGTCATATCCACCGATGTGGGACGGAGGGTGTCGGGGAGCATGGCAGAGCCCGAAAGGTTGAGGCATATATTGGCTACGGCGAGCGAGGCATTGGAGAGTTGCAGTGTGCCGCTGTCGAGGTTGACATGATAAGGTGCGGAGATATCCACCAGCTCGTATTTGTCGGCATACTGGCTGTTGTAGGCATATTGCAGCTGTGGCATCTCTACCGAGGCTTGGTGCAGCTGCATTATCAGCTTGCCGGAGATGTCGGACAACGAGCCTTGCGCCGATAGCGAGGTGGCGAAATCCCGGGCGGTGAAAGACATCGTGGCGCTGTCGCGCTGTATGCTGTCATATTGAGCGTATGCAAGACTCTGCAGTATGAGATCGAGGTCAGCGTTGAGATTGTTGTTTTTCAATGTGCCGCGCAACGTTGCGTCGAGATTGGAGAGGTTGGCATCGATACCAGCCTGGCTGTCGAGGTAGCGACACGAGAGGTTGCTGATATTTATTTTGCTGATGTCCACGTTATCGGGCAGGGAGAATGGCTCGGAGGAGGAGGTCTCCTCTTCTGAAGGAGGGAAGACAGAGAAGTTGTTGGTACCATCTGGCGCTATATAGAGGTTGGCATCTACGTTGTCGACCAGCAGCTGATGTACAATGATGTCGCCGTTGGAGATGAATGCGCGCACGTCTACGCCGACGGTCAGCGAGGCGAGATGCGCGAGGGTGTCGGAGGGTGCGCCATCAACGGGATTGACCACATAGACGTTGCTAACCTTCACTCCAGCATTGGGAAAGGTGCTGAAGATAGTGAGGTCGACATCTTCGAAGTTGGTATCGCATGTTACATATTTGTCGGCCAGAGAGTTGACAATCTTGGTGAGCTGCGATGGGGTAAAGACGATCCAGCACACCACAGCAAAGGCTATAGCCACCACGCCTATCAGCGACCCCAACGAGATGAGTGTTATTTTGAGCCATTTTTTCATAAAGCCAGCAATGATTAAAGGGTTTTGCAATACTGTTGCAACAGCATTGCAACGTTATTGCACCTTGGTAAAGGTAACCGTTTTGAGACCGTTGTCCCACCGTAGTTTTGTGGAGGTCAGCTCCAGGATGGTATAATCTTGGATGACAGCCTGATGCACCTCGTCGCCAGAGAAGGTGTGTTGCAGCTGGTCGCCGTCGAGCACCCACGAGAAGCGCATAGTGGTCTCGTCGTCTTCGTATACGTCGTCAGCCTCGTCCCACGTCTTGCCTGTGCCGCCCTTGTCGTAGCGCCAGTATTCGGTGCCGCTGCGCCATTTGCCTATCAAGTCGACAGAGGAGAACTTAGGTTTGTCGTCTTCCTTTTTGCACCCTGCCATCAAAAGGCAGAGAGATGCAAGCAGACAGATATATAGAGATAAGCGTTTCATGATATGTGTAATGGGTTAAACATTTTTTTATAGCATTGTTTACCTGCCATTTAAAAGGCACACAGCTATAAATCTTCGTCGAGGATGTAAATGTCAGGAAAGGTGCGGCCGAAGCCGTTGTAGTCCAAGCCGTAGCCAACAATAAAGTCGTTGGCAATAGCTTTGCCCACATAGTCGATAGCGAGGTCGCACTGCAGCATCTCAGGCTTCTGCACAAAGGTGCATACCTTTACGCTGGCAGGCTGGAGTTCATGGAGTTTTTGTATAGTGTATTTCATAGATATGCCGGTCTCTATGATGTCTTCTACAAGCAGCAGATGACGACCTTTGACGCCTTTAGGGAAGCCCAGTATCTCCTTAACCACTCCCGACGACTTTGTGCCTTCGTAGGAGGAGTATTTTACAAAACTTATCTCTGGGTCGAAGTCAAGCGAGCGCAAGAGGTCGGCGGCAAACATAAAACTGCCGCTAAGTATGGGGCATACCAGCGGATTGAGGTTGCGCATATCGTTGGATATTTCACTTGCAAGACGCTGTATGATATTGGCTATTTCAGCAGAAGAGAGGTAGGGCTTGAATTTGCGGTCAAGCACGGTGATATGCTTCATGATAAGATTTTTTTTTAGTCTATCTCTTTGTCGAGGTCGTCGAGGACAATGCGGAAGCCGTAGCAGCCAAAGCTGTAGTCGGGCAGATACCAGCTACGGTCGTAGACGGTGCATGTCCACGAAGGGCTGTTGATGCTGCCGCCGCGGAGTATGCGGTTTTCGCCATTGCGAGGGCCGCGAGGATTGGTGGCATCCTCTTCGTCGTACTGAGCCATCCAATCGGAGCACCATTCAGCGACGTTGCCGCCCATGTCGTAGAGACCCAGCTCGTTGGGCATTTTTCTACCCACCGGCTGTGTGCGGTTGCCGCTGTTGGAGCAGAAGGTAACATACGACGTAAGGCTGTCGGTAGTGCCGGGATATATAGTGTTGCGGCTGCGTTTGCCGCCTCGAGCGGCATACTCCCATTGCGCCTCGGTGGGCAGGTGGAAGCGGTAGCCCGTAAGTTGGCTGAGACGAGCTATAAACACTTGAGCCTGAGTCCACGACACTTGGTCGACGGGCAGGCTGTCGTTGCCACGATATAGCGAGGGATTGTCGTCCATGACGGCGTTCCATAGCTGCTGTGTTACCTCGAAACGCGACATATAGTAGTTAGACAGCGTAACCTGATGTACTGGAAACGCCTCTTCGCGGTCGTGCGCGGCCACGCCGGGATGTGTGCAGCCCATAGAGAAGGTGCCGCCCTCTACGGGCATCATCACAATAGGTATGGTGTCGAGCCAGATGATGGCGGAGCCGTCGTTGACCTCTACGCAAAAGACTATCAGCCATTCTTCTACGCCGCGTATCTCCAGCAGGTTGTCTGCTTCAATCTGTTTCTTGCCAGGAGAGATAGCCTTGCCGATATCGCCCGAAAGGCCGTCGATAGGGTCGCTGTATGTGTGGCCGCCGTCGATGCTGACGCGCATGCGTATATCTGCCTGATGGCTAAGCTGATAGTTGATGATGAGCTTGGTGTTGACTATCGACCACGATATGCTGTCTACCCTTTGAGCAAAAACAACAAATGTGACTGCTGGTAACAACAGCCACATTAAAAGGGATATACAATATTTATGATTAACAATTTGTTTACACATTCTTCAATAGGTGTGGAAGCACGGTTGCAAATATTGTAAAGTTTTCACTATGCCGAGAGCGGAGGAAAGAGTGGCTTTTACAAAGCTGGGCGTGAGCAAGGGGCTATAATTGACAAAGGTTGAAAGTCAGTGCGTGTATTGCACCGTCTTTCAACCTTGTATAACATATACAGCCTACTTGTTGAGATGCTGGTCAGACCACAGTTCCGGATTCTTGCGCCACTGTGTGAGCGACTCGAGATCGTTGGAGCTGATATATTCTTGAGCGCAAGCCACGTTGAGCAGTTCGTCGTAGTTGGTGAGAGTCTGCAGGCTGACGTTGGCGTCGGCGAAATTCTTGGCGGCTACGTCAAGGCCATAGGTGAATATTGCCACCATGCCTTTCACTTTGCAGCCTTTCTCTCTAAGGGCGTTGACAGCCACAAGGCTGCTCTTGCCTGTCGACACAAGGTCTTCTATCACCACCACGCTCTGCCCTTCGTGTATCTCGCCTTCTATCTGGTTGGTAAGACCATGGCTCTTGGCCTCAGAACGCACATATACAAAAGGCTTGCCAAGCTCCTGCGCCACCAAGGCACCTTGAGCTATGCCACCCGTGGCTACGCCGGCTATAACGTCTGCATCGCCAAAACACTCGTTTATCACCTCAACGAATGACTGACGTATGAACGTGCGTATGTCTGGATAGGAGAGCGTTATACGATTGTCGCAATATATAGGCGACTTGCGACCAGATGCCCAAGTAAAAGGATGATCGTTGTTGAGCTTTACAGCTTTTACCTGAAGCAAGAACTTTGCCGTTTGCTCGGCTACTAATTTTTGTTTTTCCATAATTTGCAAAAGTACACAAAAAAAAGATATGCCAGCACTCCTTTTGATTATTTTTTTATCAACCATCCACATAACATCAACTGCTACAAAAAGATATATCATACAACCAAAAGTAACACTTTAATATCTTTTAGCAATGGTTTAACAACATCCACGCCACCGCCATAGCTTATTCTACTATGTTTTCTTGATGTTTTTGCATTGCTTTGAACGAACATTGACACACAATATTTACGGCGTAACACACGTTATTATTCACAATTACATTTATTACTAATGATTGTCATCTCGTACCTCAACAGCTCCCTCACCCTCAAGCCCCCCTCTTCCATATACAGCGCCGAGAGCGTAAGCCAAGCCTTCGACCGCTTGCGTCAAGGCAACGATGTTACACTCCATGCCTCACGTCGCGATCTCTGGCAGTATTGCCGAGAGACCTTCCAACTTGTACATGCCGCTGGCGGCGTGGTGAACGACCTTGCCAACCACCGTCTCGCCATCTATCGCTACAACAGCTGGGACCTGCCCAAAGGCATGGTAGAACATGGCGAGAGCCTGTGCAGGGCTGCACGGCGCGAGATAGCCGAAGAGTGCGGCATAGACAACATTACCGTAGGCACCCTTATCTGCAAGACCTACCATATACACAACCGCTATGGCGGCTGGCAGCTGAAACAGACGGCATGGTACAACGTTGTATGCCATGCTGTTGCCCCCACCCTGACTCCACAGGCCGACGAGGATATAACGCAAGCCGTATGGCTGACACCTCAGCAGTGGAGCGAAGCCATGCAAGGCAGCTATGCCACGCTGCGGCAGGTAGAAAGGCAGATAGACCACCAATATCAACAATAATTAATGGACCCGAGAGTATACCAGATAGCGCTCAGCATGACCCCCAACCTGGGATGCAAAGGCTGCCGGCAGATAGTAAATATAGAGCCCGATGCTGAAAAGATATTCCACTCCACCCGTCAGGAGCTGGAAGAGATGTTTCCCTGCCACCAGCTTGCCATAGATAACATAGTAAACGGCGTAGCGCTGCCACGTGCCCAGAAAGAGCTGGAATGGATAGACCGTTATGGTCTCAAGGCGCTATATTTCACCGACCCCGACTTTCCACAGCGGCTCAACGCCCCCCTGTGCGACGACGCACCTATAGTATTATATTATCAAGGCACGTGCAACCTCAACGCGCAGCGTGTGGTAGGCATAGTAGGTGCGCGCCGCGCCACCGAATACGGCTTCTCCACAACCAACCGCATAGTGCGCGAGATGCAGCAAGAAGGCGTGCTAATAGCCAGCGGCCTGGCCTACGGCATAGACAGTGCGGCACACACCGCCGCGGTAGACTACGGACTGCCCACCGTAGGCGTATTAGGGCATGGTCTCGACCAGATATACCCGCCGCAAAACAGAACATTGGCAAAACGCATAATAGACCACGGCGGAGCCTTGCTCACCGAGTTCTGCGCCTTCAACGGCATCAACAAAAACAACTTTCCTGCACGCAACCGCATCATAGCTGGCATCAGCGACATAGTATTGGTGGTAGAAGCCGCCAAGCACGGCGGAGCGCTCATCACAGCCTACGACGCCATGAAATACCGTCGCCAGGTTTGCACCATACCGGGACGATTGGGCGACCCATATTCAGAAGGCTGCAACAACCTCATTGCCGACGGCAATGCCACAATGGTACGCAATGCCGACGACATATTCAAACTGATGAACTGGAACAGAAGCTCATGCGCCACCTCGCAAAGCCCCAGCCTCTTTCTCCACACCCTCACCGCCGAAGAGCAAACCGTATACTCACTGCTGAAGCAATACATGTCGCTCAATATCGACGAGCTCTGCACCCGCTGCAGCCTCACGCGCCAGCAGGTGTCCAACGCACTCTTAAGCATGGAGATGAAAAACCTCATCAACATCCAGCCCGGCAAGCGATACACCATAAAAGCATAGCGACAATAGCACCAAAGACACTGTTTTACAACATTGCACAGCAACAATATAGATTATTTGTACAAAAAAACCGTAATGCTAAACCACTATTTTTCAGCATCATAAATATAAATACAAAAATTTGGAGACGAAAAATAGGAAATACAGCAAAAAAAATCGTACTTTCGCAACGTTGTTTGCAATATGTTGCAGCATCATTCCAACATACAAAAAATACATAAAAAGCCATATATGGAAAACATCGTCAAGGGACATGTATCCCAGATTATCGGAGCCGTAGTAGACGTAACCTTTGAAGAAGGCACCACCCTGCCCGACATCTACGACGCCCTATCCATCCATCGTGCCGACGGCACAGAGATAATACTTGAATGTCAACAAGATATTGGCGAAAACACTATGCGTACCATCGCCATGGACAGCACCGACGGCCTTGAGCGCGGCATGGAGGTGGTGTCATTGGGAGGTCCTATCTCGATGCCCGTAGGCGAAGACATCAACGGCCGCCTATTCAACGTCATAGGCCAGTCTATCGACGGCATGGAGCAGCCCAAGAGCGAGAAACGTTACAGCATACACCGCGACCCACCCCGTTTTGAGGAACTCAGCACCTCGCAAGAGATACTCTACACCGGTATCAAGGTTATCGACCTCATACAGCCCTTCCTCAAAGGCGGCAAGATAGGCCTCTTTGGCGGTGCCGGCGTAGGCAAGACGGTGCTTATACAGGAGCTTATCAACAACATAGCCAAGAAATACTCCGGCATGTCGGTATTTACGGGCGTTGGCGAACGCACGCGCGAAGGCAACGACCTGCTGCGCGAAATGATAGAGGCCGGCGTTATCAAATACGGCAAGGAGTTTGAAGAGAGCATGGCGCAAGGCAGCTGGGACCTCAGCAAGATAGACCGCGAGGCGCTCAAAGACTCCAAATGCACCATGGTGTTCGGCCAGATGAACGAGACTCCCGGCGCCCGTGCTCGCGTGGCTCTCGCCGGTCTGACACTTGCCGAATACTATCGCGACGGCGACGAGAAGACAGGCGGTCGCGACATCCTCCTCTTTATCGACAACATCTTCCGTTTCACACAGGCAGGTTCCGAAGTGTCGGCGCTCTTGGGCCGCATGCCTTCGGCTGTAGGCTACCAGCCTACCCTTGCCAGCGAGATGGGCTTGATGCAAGAGCGTATCACCAGCACCAAGCGCGGCAGTATCACCTCGGTACAGGCGGTCTACGTGCCTGCCGACGACCTCACCGACCCAGCCCCTGCCACCACCTTCGCCCACCTCGACGCACAGACCGTGCTTAGTCGCAAGATATCTGAGCTGGGCATATACCCCGCTGTAGACCCCCTCGACTCCACCTCGCGCATCCTCGCACCCAACATAGTAGGCGAAGAGCACTACAAGACAGCACAGCGCGTCAAGCAGATACTGCAACGCTACAACGAGTTGCAAGACATTATCGCCATCCTTGGCATGGAAGAGCTTGGCGAGAGCGACAAGCTGGTGGTCTCGCGCGCACGTCGCGTGCAACGTTTCCTCTCGCAGCCGTTCTTCGTTGCCGAGGCCTTCACAGGTCTGCAAGGCCGCTTTGTCAATATCGACGACACCATCAAAGGCTTCAAAATGATTCTCGACGGCGAAGTGGACTACCTGCCCGAACAGGCGTTCCTGATGGTAGGCACCATAGAAGAGGCCATCGAGAAAGGTCAGAAAATATTGGCGGAGACAGCCGAATAGGCATAACATCAATGTAGCACAGGCATCAAGTCCTGTGCTACTTATATTTTTTATCTAACCATGAGAGTAAAGATAACCAAACCCGACGGCGAAGTATTCGACGGCGAAGCCAAGCTCCTGCAGCTGCCCGGCGTAGGCGGCCTATTTGAGATAATGGAGAATCACGCACCCATCATCTCTGCCCTCAAGCAAGGCGTAATACGCATAGTTACCCCCACCGACACACAGACCATAGAAGTGCGCGGCGGCGTAGTGAAAGGGCAAAACAACGAAATAACAATATTAATACAATAATATTAATACAATCATCACAATGTCTTCCATTTTTATCAAAAACGTGCTGCACAACGAGCAAAGCACCAACATACTCATCATCGACAACAAGATAGCCAAGATAGGCGCAGACATACAGCAGCCTGCCGATGCTGAAGTTATCGACGGCAACGGCTACGCCGCCTTCCCCACCTTTGCCAACGCGCACACCCACGCCACTATGACGCTCTTCCGCGGCTTTGGCGACGACCACGACCTCGGCGACTGGCTCAACAACTGGATATGGCCCAACGAGCGCAACCTCGACCCCGACATCATCTACTGGGGCACGCGTCTCGCCTGCATAGAGATGAT
>JAZRVD010000101.1:0-1599 GCA_045598945.1 Bacteroidales bacterium
ATTTCGTATTTAACGGCATAGTCGAAAATCATACCCAGCACGAGCTTAACCTTATCCTTAACTATGCTGGAGGCCTGTATGCTGTCAAAGTATGTTTGCAGGCGCCATAACTTAATGGTGGCTATGTTATCGTCGTAGAGGCCACTAAGCCTTTTAATAGAGCTTTTCGTATTACTATAAGTAGCAGCGCTTACGCTGGTAGCATATCTAGGCTCCCAAAGGTCTATCACGTCCTTAAGCGTAAAGACCTGCCCAGAGAGGTCGTAAGGGTCTTTGTTATATTCTGTAAGCGCAGTTAGCGCCTCTGCTCTGGTGGCATAGTAACCCACGTACAAGTACTTAGGGTTAGCCTTGCCAGTCGCCTCATTTAAATCCCAGCCCACCGTCTTACGGGCTACCCATGGCTTGCGGCGTGAGCCTTTTAACTTGTAGACCGAGCCGTAACCGTTTGGCAGTTTCATAATTACCTCAATTCTAGGACGCTATCGCCGTCCTTATCTAAATCCCCATTATTATATGCGTCATGCCTCAGCCTTAAATCGCTCAAGTACTGCAGCTGCCAGCTGCAGATCGGCCTTACTTACGTTTCGGCTGGCGTCGAAAAGTATTTTGTACTCTGGATTAGCGTGCAAAAATTTTGCATACTCTTTGGCGTCGTCGTCCATGTAGTACTCTGTAGCTACTTGCTCGCCCATTATCCTGTTTAAATCACAACCTAAATAGCTGGCAATCGCTACGGCCTTATCGTATGGCACTTTTTTTAACCTCTTAGGGTTTATATACCCATTTCCAAAACCTAGCGCACGCTCTAACGCCTTAACAGATATACCCCGCTCTTTGCACATTTCAATAATATACTTTACTCCCATTATTACCTCCTCAGCGGCGAAATATTTCGACATTCACTCTTGACAGAGAGAATATATACGCTATAATGAGGGTACGGCGAAAACTTTCGCCAAAACGACACATAACGCTGAAAAATTACGCCTATTAAATTTCACACCATAAAAGCCAAGATAGGAAATTTTCGCCGAATTGTCAAGAAAAATCGAAAAAAGGAGGCATTTACTTGAACGTAGAGAAAATTAAAGAGCTCTGCAGAGATAAAAACATATCTATCTCAGAGCTAGAGCGTGTACTTGGTCTAGGCCATGGCACCGTAGGCAAGTGGGACACAAACACGCCGAGCGTTACAAATGCTCTAGCGGTTGCTGAGTACTTTAAGGTACCGCTTAAAAGCCTTATGTAAGGAGGTGATCGCATGCAGAGACGCAGGACTACACCAGAGGACGTAGCTAGGGTTATAGGGGCTACGCCGCAATTTATCAGAGTAGGGCTGCAGCAGGGCGTACTGCCGTATGGCTACGCAGTAAAGCTAAGCCCGAACCGTTACACGTATCACATTAGCCCAGAGCTGGTAGCAAGGGCTGAGGGTATCACTATTGAGGAGTTTAACAGGAGGGTTAACGAATGATAGGCAGAGTATTACTAGCAGGCGCCGTAGTACTTATCTTATGGGCGCTAGTGCTTACAGATCGGGGAGCCTACGGGCTGGCGATCACTAACGGCACGCTGGGTATTGTGCTGGCAGGGCTG
>JAZRVD010000102.1:0-10017 GCA_045598945.1 Bacteroidales bacterium
CGACAAGTTCGGTATCAAGCATGGTTTGATGAATACTGTTCACAGCTATACCAATGACCAGAAGATTCTCGACCAGCCACATAGCGACCTCCGTCGCGCTCGTGCTGCCGCTGTTAGTATCATCCCTACCAGCAGTGGCGCTGCCAAAGCTGTAGGTCTGGTTATACCAGAACTTAAGGGCAAGCTCGATGGTTTTGCAATGCGTGTGCCTACTCCTGACGGTTCTGTTGTAGACCTTACTGCCGAGCTTAACTGCAATGTTACCAAAGAAGAGATTAATGCCGCTATCCGCGAGGCCGCCGAAGGTCCAATGAAAGGTATCTTGGAATACACCGAAGAGCCTATTGTCAGCTGCGACATTATCGACAATACTCACAGCTCTATTTTCGACGCACAGCTTACGCAAGTCATGGATGGCAACTTCGTGAAGGTTGTCTCTTGGTACGACAACGAGAAGGGCTATAGCACTCGTATTGGCGACCTCGCCGCCAAGATGGCTACCTTGCTCTAAATAAATGTAAGAGTATAAATATTGTTTAAATAGAATTGAAACAATATTGAAAGGGAGCTCCTGATAATCTTTAGGGTCTCCCTTTTTTGGGTTAAGATTGATAGTCAAAAATAAAAATTATATGAGATTATTAGACAATAAAGTAGCAATAGTTACTGGTGGCACGCGTGGTATTGGGCGTGCTATATGCTTACGTCTCGCGTCAGAGGGGTGCAGTATTGCTTTTACAGGCCGTAGCCGTAATGTCAATATGGAAGAGGTGGAGCAATTGCTCTCACAGACAGGGGTGCAAGCCAAAGGGTATGTTGCTGACGCTGCCGACAGCCAGCAGTCGCAAGATTTGGCAAAGCAGGTGATGACGGATTTCGGTCATATCGACATTCTTGTCAACAATGCGGGTATTACTGCCGATAGTGCACTAAAGCGCATGACGGAGGAACAGTGGGACAGTGTTATACAGATCAACCTGCGTTCGGTGTTTTGCATGACTAAGGCTGTGCAGCCTATGATGTGGAAGCAGGGTAGGGGCAGTATAGTCAATATCAGCTCGGTGGTAGGTCTTGCTGGCAATTATAATCAGTGCAACTATGCCGCTTCCAAGGCAGGCATCATTGGTTTCACTTATAGTGCAGCTAAAGAGATGGGTGCTCGCAATATTCGAGTCAATGTTGTGGCACCGGGTTTTATTATGACTGAGATGACTGGCGACATACCTGAGGAGTTGAAACAATATTGGCAGACGCGTATACCGTTGCGTCGTCCTGGTACAGTCGACGATGTGGCCAATGCTGTGCTGTTCTATGCTTCCGACCTTAGCACGTATATTACAGGCAACGTAATGCATGTGTGCGGAGGTATGAAAGATGCGTAGTTTTTCGATAACATGCTTCAGTGTAATGTTGCTTGGTGTAACGTGCTGCACGTCGTACACCGATAAGAGGGATGATACATTCTTGTATACCGACGATTATAGTCGCACAGTTGAAGTGCCGCAGCATCCGTTGCGTGTGGTGTCGCTTTCGCCTGCTGTAACGGAGATGGTCTATGCCTTGCATGCCGATAGTTTGTTGGTGGGTCGTACTGATTTTTGCAATTATCCCGACGAGGTTGTTGCTATTCCTTCTGTTGGCGGTATCAGCAATCTCAATGTAGAACGTGTGGTGTCGCTAAAGCCTGATGTGGTGATAAGTGGGTCTATGGTAACTCAACGGGCTGTAGAACAGCTTGAAAAGCTTGGTGTGCCAGTGGTGTGTGTGTTAGAAAAACGATGTTACAATGGCTTGTACGACAATATCTCAGCCATAGGCAGGCTGATAGGTTGTAGCGATGAGGCGGCGGCTTTATGTCGCACTTTGCAAGAGCAGCTTCAGATGTTGGTCGAAACTGTCAATAATGTAGACTCTTTGCCTGCACTTTATTATGTCATAGGCTTCGGCTCTGGTGGTAATTTTACAGCTGGCGGCAATTCGTATATCAACGATATTATATCCTATTCTGGCTGTCGCAATTTGGCGGCGGATATAGAAGGCTGGAGCTACAGCCTTGAGTGTCTTATAGCACAAGACCCGGACTATGTCCTTATTCGTCGTGAGGATTCGGCAGCGTTCTGTTCCATGCACCCTTATAGTATGCTGTCGGCAGTGCGTCAGCATCGTGTCATTGCTATTGAAAGTGGATGGATAGATATTCAGTCGCCGCGCAATATCCTTGCAATACAGTATATACGCAATGCCGTATGGCAATAAGTTCAAGACAAAACAGGGCTTTATAAAAAGCAATGGGGATTTGACACTGTCAAATCCCCATTGCTTTTGGTCTTTTTTGTGGCTGTTATTCGTTAAGAAGTTCGATAGCTTTGTCAAGCTGTTCATCTACGTCGGTGCCAATAATGTATTGGCAGTATACGTCGGGGGTGATGCCTTTGCCTTCCAGCGAAGTGTAGTCGGGCAGTACAATGTCGAAATTGCTGGTATAGCAATAGTAGTTGATGTCAGACTTGTTGTTGCAGTCCTTTTTGCCGAAGCAGCCGCTCAGTAGTAGGTTGAAATAGTTTGGCAGCAGAGGGCATGTGGCGCCATTTGTACGAGTGCCTACATGACGACCGTTGGGTAGAGAATGAATTGTTTGTGTGGTGAGCTCGGAGCAGCTGGCGCTATTAACGTCGGCAAGGACAATGATAGGTTTGACGGTGTTGATGTGATGGCTTGGTGTGATGATGTCGAAGCGGCTCCACGGACTGTAGTCTAATCTTCCAAGACCTTCCTTATAGCGCGAATAGCCGTATTGTGTTGTCTGCGTCAGCAATCCGCCTACGAGCGGGTTGAGGGTGGAGGCGTCGCCGCCGCCGTTGCCGCGCACGTCAAAGATTATGCCTTCTACGTCGTCGTCGTTTATCCAGCCGTTATATCCCTTTACGTTCAGGTAGCCATATCTGCCATACACCTCGTTCATCCATCCCGAGCCGTAGAATTGCATCAAGGCTATCCATGTCTTGGAAGTGTTGGCATAAAATTTTGCTTCCGATGGTTCTTCGTACATGTAGTTGTCGCTGAAGATGTTAAAGCCGCTTATGCGTATATATGCTATTTTGTTGCCGTTGTCTTTCTTGAACTGGCAGCTGCGGATGGTGAGGCCGTTGGTGCTTTCTTTATATGAGTCTTCAACCAGTTTGGGGTGGATTTTAAGTATTGCTACCTGTTCGTCGGTTTTTGTCTCTTGGTAGTCGGGGCGTTTTAGGATGTCTCGTTTAGAGCCACCTCCGATGTTGATCATTTCGCCGGTGCGGAAGTTTAATACACGGATATAGAAGTGGTGGTCTAACAGGTGTCCTACCACTCCAAGCCACAAATCGGTAAATATGCTGTCTGGCACCTCTTTCATCTTGTCAAGGGCGGCAAACTGGGGCTTGTATTCTTTGTATTTGGCGTCCCAGTCTATGGTGTCGCGTTCCCAGAATACATAGCTGTTGTCTATGCCGTGCCATATCACGTCAAATTGTTGTTCGTATGTCGATACGTTGTATCGTACGTTGGGATTGAGGAGTTCTTCGTCCTCTTTGCGGCAGGCTGCAAGCAGCATTATGCCGGCAAGCATTATGATGATTGTTTTTTTCATTGTCGTGATGAGTTAGAATTTGTAATATGCGCCTAATTGTAGTGCCATGGTGGTGTTGTAGTGGTGGCGCATAAAGGTCATATAGTTTTTTTGTATGTCGGTCAATCCGTAGTACCAGCGTGCTTCAAGGTTTATTTCTATCTTTTGTGCTATGATGTAGCTTATGCCGCCGCCAAAGGTTAGTCCAGCGTCGAAACGGTTGTCGCGCTCGTCGTTGAAGGTGTATTCTTCGTCAAAGTCTATGTATTTGGTGCTGCCATTGAGACAGTAGTCCCACGAAAATGATTTGCCTGTGCGATGACCGTTCAGCCAGTAGCCTACATAGCCGCCTGCGAAGGCGTTGATGCGGAAGTTATAGCCAAAGCTCATCATGGCGGTGATGGGCAGCGTCAGGTAGTTGTTGGTGTATTGGCTGTTGATGATGTTTGCCGCGCTGAAGCCTGAACGGTTCATCTTGAAATTTTTCTGCAGCCATACCAGGTCGGCTCTGCCGTACAGCCAGTTGGTGATGGCGTATTTGCTTGTTATGCCTACTGTTGCGCCAGACAATGGCTGGTAGGTGATAGTGCTGGCATAGTCGGGCATGTTCACAACTGGTGTGTTCTCTTCCCATCCGCCTATTATACCAAGGCTCCAGCGCGATGGGTGTTTTTCGCTGTCTGTGGCGCCTGTGTTTGTTTCTTGGGCAATGGAAATGTTGCCCATGAGCAATGACATTATTAGTGCGGCCAGTGCTAAGAGTTTCTTTTTCATTGTTGTAGTTTGTGTTGCGATTTTTTGAGAATGATGCAAAGGTACTCTTTTTTTTCGTAGATAATGTTAAAAGTTCTTTACTGCCAAACGTTGATGCCGTATTATAAAAGGCAACGGAGGATTGCTGTTTGTCTGGCAATCCTCCGTTGTGGTATAGACATTCGGTATGCTGTGTCTACTCTTTGTCGCTAACAAAGGGGTAGCTGTAACTCTCGGCTGGTGCGAATGTCTCTTTGATGGCTTGTGGACTTACCCAGCGCAATAGGTTGAGGTATGAGCCAGCTTTGTCGTTGGTGCCGCTGGCACGCGCGCCGCCAAAAGGCTGCTGACCTACTACAGCGCCTGTGGGTTTGTCGTTGAAGTAGATGTTGCCGGCGGCGTACTGTAGCTTGCCGTAAGCTGTCTGCAGCGCTTTGCGACAGTCGCTGAATATGGCGCCGGTAAGGGCGTAGGGCGATGTGGTGTTGCAGAGGTCGAGGGTCTCAAGGTATTTGTCATCGTCGTAGACGTAGATGGTGATGATAGGCCCA
Source organism: Bacteroidales bacterium (assembly GCA_045598945.1). Taxonomy (GTDB): domain Bacteria; phylum Bacteroidota; class Bacteroidia; order Bacteroidales; family P3; genus Colimorpha. Next base: position 4,909 of record JAZRVD010000102.1, read on the forward strand.
AATATCTCTTCGCGCATCGACAGGTAGTCTGGTTTTTTGGCAAGGATGACGGTGGGCTGTACAAAGTAGCCTACGCTCTTGTCGCCAGTGCCGCCAAACACTATTTCGGCATCGGCGCTCTGCTTGGCATCTTCTATATATCGCATGCAGTTGTCAAACGACGTCTCGTCGATTACAGCGTTGACAAATGCTGAGAAGTCTCTGACGTCGCCTACTTTGATGTCGGCTATCATCTCGCCAACAAGTCTCTTTACTTCTGGCCAGATGCTGGCTGGGACGTAGGCACGCGAGGCGGCGCTGCATTTCTGTCCTTGGTATTCAAATGCTCCGCGCACTATGGCTACTGCCAGTTGGCGCACGTTGGCGCTGTGGTGGGCAAATATGAAGTCTTTGCCGCCAGTCTCGCCAACAATCTTTGGATAGGTGCGATAGTTGGTGATGTTGTCGCCTATGCTCTTCCAGAAGCTGTTGAAGGTCTTGGTGCTGCCGGTAAAATGCACTCCTCCGAAGTCAGGACTGCTGAATACCACGTTGCCGATCAATGCTCCGCTGCCTGGCAGGAAGTTGACTACGCCGTCTGGCAAGCCTGCCTCTTTGTATATCTTCATCAGTATGTAGTTGCTAAGCAATGCCGTCGTGGATGGCTTCCATAGTGTTACGTTGCCCATCAGCACTGGCGACATGGCGAGGTTGCTGGCTATGGAAGTGAAGTTGAATGGCGTTACGGCAAGCACGAAGCCTTCGAGTGGACGATAGCTGACGTAGTTGAGCGTGCCTTGGTCGCTGCATGGCTGGTCGCTGTATATCTGCGACATGTAGTGGGCGTTGTAGCGCAAGAAGTCTACCAGTTCTCATGCACTGTCTATCTCTGCCTGCATCGTTGTCTTGCCTTGTCCAAGCATGGTGGCGGCGTTGATGAGGTAGCGGTATTTGCCGCTGATGAGGGTGGCTATCTTTTGGCAGATGCTGGCACGCTCTATCCATGGTGTCTCTGCCCACTGCTGGCGTGCTGTCATGGATGCCTCTATTGCCATCTGCACCTCTTTTTCGCCAACCTTGTGGTAGCGGGCAAGTATGTGCTTGTGCTCGGTGGGCATCACCACGTTGCCGGTGTTGCCAGTGCGTATCTCTTTGCCTCCTATGATAACAGGTATCTCGGTTACGGTGTTGTACAGCTCTTCAATGGCGGCACGTATCTGTTTGCGTTCGTCAGAGCCTGGAGCATAGCCTTTCACTGGCTCGTTGGCTGGCTTGGGAAATGTGAAAATGGTGTTGTTCATATAAAATATTGTTTTTATTGATTACGTCTTGAATGTGTTAATTTGTATACTAAATTAATGTTTCAAAAGCAATGTGCAAAGTTAGAAGAAAAAAAATATAATTACAATTTTTTTTTGCAATAAATTATTTGTTGTGTTTATTGTGTTGATTGATAGTTTTTTTTACTATTGTTTATGTTGCTATAGTGTAAAAAAAGGGAAGAAAGTGTTGTTGATTTCGTTTTTTTTTCTTTCCTTTGCAAAATCAAAATAAAAACATAATTGTTTAATCAAATTTTTTTATTATGAAACATGTATTTCGCTTTATGGCAGCTGCTCTTATAGCAAGCTCCATGCTCTTCGTCGCTTGTAGCAAGGACGAAGATGAAACGCTCGAGCCAACACCAACACCAACACCTGCTGCACAAGCTGATGGTACTGTGATTACTCAGTTTCAGCTTGTTGGAGATCAGAATGTTTATGTTGATACTTTGATGCATGTCAATGGCTGGCGTTTTGTCGATGAGGATTCGATTTATTGCGTTACTGATGCAGATGTTTTGTATCAAGATGGTCTGCTAAGACTTCCTTTCATTCGTCAGGTATGGAAAATCGTAGGTGATGATATTTATTCTTATGACTTGAAGTATGCTCGTAACTTTGCAGACGCTCAGCAAGTTGCCGAAGGAAATGAGTCTGATGTTGTGTATACCGGTTTTTATCCAGAGTGGGGGCTTAATGAATATGTCAAGAATGGTTTGTCTGTATATGATATAGATGTAACATCGATGACGTTCAGCTATGAGATAAATGCTGTTATGGGTAGCTATATGGATATTATGTTTAATGGTAAAACGGTAGAGGATATGCAAAAGGCTAACCTGAAAGTCATTGCTAAGAAAATATCTTTTGTAATGAATGATTCTAAAGGTTTGAAAGATTTGAAATTTTAAGTTGTTTGATTTTTCTATTTTTCATATCATGCCTCGCCAATTGGGCGAGGCTTTTTGTTATCTGTTTAATGCTTTTTTGCAAATTACCCTTGTGAATAACAGGTCTTTTGGGGTAAAGTTCTGTTTGCGTAATGTATTGATGTGTTGTGGTTTAGTTGATTTCATATATGTGATTTTGATGTGATTTCATGCTTGAAACGGGTCGTAAGTGTACACTTTTTGGTGCATTTACGACCCGTTTCAAGCACTTTTTCTTTGTTTTTTCAATCTTCTACGATGATTTATGCTCGTGGAGACCTTTGTAAATTTCAAGTCTTTTTGGTATCTTTCTTGTTTTGTTTAATATGTTGATATATGGTGTTTTGTGGAAATTATGCATGTTTTTATGTTGTAAAATTATGCTTGAAACGGGTCGTAAGTGTATGCTTTTTGCCACCTTTGCGACCTGTTTCAAGCACTTTTTCTTTGTTTTTTCGTTCTTCTACGATGATTTATGCTTACGGAGTCCTTTGTAACTTACAAGTTTTTTTGGCATCTTTCTTGTTTTGTTTAATGTGTTGATATATGGCGTATTGTGTAGATTGTGCATGTTTTTATGTTGTAAAATCATACTTGAAACGGGTCGTAAGTGTATGCTTTTTGCTACCTTTGCGACCTGTTTCAAGCACTTTTTCTTTGTTTTTTCGATCTTCTACGATGATTTATGTTCATGGAGACCTTTGTAAATTACAAGTCTTTTTGGCATCTTTCTTGTTTTGTTTAATATGCTGATATATAGTTCTTTGTGAAAATTCTGCATGTTTTTATGTTGTAAAATCATGCTTGAAACGGGTCGTAAGTGTATACTTTTTGCTACCTTTGCGACCTGTTTCAAGCACTTTTTATGTTTTTTTCTTAACCGTTGTCGTGTATTATGCCAATAAATACTCTTGTAAAATACAAGTCTTTTTTTTATGATGTTCTGTCTGTGTAATGTGTTGATATGCGTTGTCTTGTTGGTTTTTTATAGATAAATTTGATTTTTTTTTATGCTTGAAACGGGTCGTAAGTGTATACTTTTTGCTACCTTTGCGACCTGTTTCAAGCACTTTTTATGTTTTTTCTTAATTGTTGTCGTGTTTTATGACAATAAATACTCTTGTAAAAACAAGTCTTTTTTGAATGATGTTCTGTTTGTGTAATGTGTTGATATACTTTATTTTGTTGGTTTTTTATAGATGAATTTAATGTGTTTTTATGCTTGAAATGGGTCGTAAGTGTATACTTTTTGCTACCTTTGCGACCTGTTTCAAGCACTTTATTTATAAAAATCTTTGAAAAATGTTTATTTTTGCAAAAGTTTTGTTGAATATATAAAGTCTGAAGGAGTTTGAAAAAATAAAAAAGTATGGCAAAGTTTTTTGTTGGTAGAGAGAATGAGCAATTGTTGTTGAACGAGTACTTAAATTCCGATCAGTCGGAGTTTGTTGTGGTGTATGGTCGTCGTCGTGTTGGAAAGACATTTCTTATTCAGCATGTGATAGGCGACGATTATGCTTTTTATGCAGCAGGTATGCACGATGTGCCAATGCGTATACAGGTAGCAGGTTTTGTCGAAAATATAAAGAAAAAGGGAGGTAAGGTTAATGCTGCAAAGAATTGGTTTGAGGCTTTTGGTGCTTTGGAGCAGTATCTTGAAGGTATGCCAGAAGGGCGAAAGGTGATTTTTATAGATGAGATGCCGTGGATGGATACATCTCGTTCAAATTTTATCAGTGCTCTTGAACATTTTTGGAATGCTTGGGCGTCGTGGCGAAACGATATTAAATTGATAGTGTGTGGTAGTGCTACTTCGTGGATTATCAATAATTTGATTAAAAGTCGTGGTGGGTTGCATAATCGTGTAACTCACAAGATAGCCTTGAGGCCGTTTACGTTGAGGGAGTGTCAGCAATTTTTTACAGCAATGGGATTTAGGTATTCTTTCAAGCAGATAGCGGAATGTTATATGGTTATGGGTGGCGTGCCATTCTATATGTCCAAGATGGACAAGGGAGAGAGTTTGGCTCAGAATGTAGACCGTCTGTTTTTTGCTGATAATGCTGAGTTGCGTGATGAGTTCCAGAGTCTTTATGGTTCGTTGTATAGAAATGCCACAAATCATATAAAGGTTGTTACTGCGTTGGCATCGAAGGGTATGGGTATGACACGCAAAGAACTTTTGTCAAAGACGCGTATTGCTAACAATGGCAAGTTTTCTACTATTCTTGAGGAATTGGAGTGTTGTGGCTTTATTCGTAGTTATGATTCTTTTGTAGTGGAAAGGGGTAAGGCACAACGTAGGGTGAAGGGGGTTCGCAGGCGATCTGAGGTGTTGTATCAGCTGGTGGACATGTTCACGCTGTTTTATTTTCAGATATTGAGTAGGCCGGAGGGGAGAGATGCAAATTATTGGACCAACAATCAGAACTCGCATGTTTATAGTGTGTGGAGTGGTTTGTCGTTTGAACGATTGTGTTTCAATCATGTTGAACAAATCAAGCGGTCGTTGGGCATATCAGGTGTTGTGTCAAATGTTTTTTCGTGGTTTGGTAAGGGTGAGCATGGCAAGGTTCAAGTAGATATGCTGATAGACAGAGCCGATAAAACTATCAATTTGTGTGAAATGAAGTTTTATGGCCGTCAGTATGCTATGACGGCAAAAGACGAAGATGTTATAAATCAAAAGGTGTCGTCTTTTATCGAGGCTACTGGAACCGACAAGAGTGTGGTGGTAACAATGATAACGGTCAAGGGGATTGCTCACAATGAGTATTCGGGGTGTGTGCAAAAGGAGCTTACTCTTGAGCAGCTGTTCTGTTAGTCTGCAGTACGACTATTTTCTGTCGCGTTTGTCTTTCCCTAAAAAAAGTTGACTC
>JAZRVD010000103.1:0-1001 GCA_045598945.1 Bacteroidales bacterium
AGCCTGTTAAGCAGGGACTTACCACCATGCTGGACTCACTGGCAGAGGCTGGACCAGAGTCGGCAGGCTATATAGCTGCACTGGCAACGGCACAGGATCCCGAGCTGGCACGTTTAGGCGAGCTCTGGAGCGAGGCGGCAGACAACTCCACTACGGCATACCTTAATACCATGGATAAGGGCGCAAAAGAGGCAGCGGCACAGGTTAAGCACCTCTGGAGCGAGCCGCAGGAGTCGCTGGAGTCTGCGCTTAACTCTACAGACTGGACAGAGCTTAGCGGCAAAAAGGTAGACGAGTATATAAAAGGGTTTGACAAGACAGACCAAGCAAAGGCAGCGGCCGAGCTTTTAGGCGCCGAGAGTATCGAGCCTCTTAGCGGCTTAGAGGACATTACATACGGCTACGGCCAGAATATTGCTATAGGTCTGGCTAATGGTATTAGGGCTAAAATCGGCGAGGCAGCTGCGGCTGCAAACGAATTAAGCAGCGCTACCATAATAACCGTACACGACGGCACAGGGCAGGGCTCACCGTCTACCATAACCACAGAATACGGCCGCTTTATTTCGATAGGTTTAGCTAACGGTATTAACGATAAGCTGAGCAAGGTAAAAGAGGCAGCCATGGGCTTGGCTAACGCAGCTATAGGCCTTGTATCACCGAGGGCAAGCGCTACGCCTTATAACTTGGCAGTAGCAGGCGCAGCTTACGGCTCAGAGAGTTACACGCCAGCACAGGCTGCAGATAACAGGCCTATAGTGCTCGAAATGGACGGCCAGACGGTCGGCACAATTACGGCGCCATACAGTCGCCGAGCGATTAACAAAATAGATAAATACGACAATTTAAGGAGGGGCTTAAGATAATGTATAGCTTTAGAGATACAGTAGCAGGCAATAGCCCTGCGTCTAGTATTCCAGTAGAGGCTTGCTTTTTTAACGGTATCTGCCTCGACTTAGCCGTGCCGTATTTTCGCACCCTGTACGTTAGTGGCAGGGAGG
>JAZRVD010000104.1:0-15343 GCA_045598945.1 Bacteroidales bacterium
AACTTTGCTGCGTGCTCAGCTTCTTCGTAGGCGGCCTTTTCCCAATAGAGGCCAATCTCTGGATAGCCCTCGCGATGAGCCACGCGAGCTATAGCAAGATACATGCCCACCTCGCAGCACTCGCCATTGAAATTGGCACGGAGGTCGTCCATGATGTCTTGACGAGAGCCTTTGGCTACTCCAACGACATGCTCGGCAGCCCAAGAAAGGCTGTCCTCTTTTACTTCCTGCATGGGCTTGCCGCAGACAGGGCATTTCTCAGGCATCTCTTCGCCTTCGAAGACGTAACCACAAACAGGGCAGATAAATTTCTTTTTCATAAGAGTATATTTTTAGATTGTTGAAAAGGCATATAAATAGTTTTGCAACACTATTGCAACGACGTTGCAATGGCATCAGCCATAGCTTCGAGCTGCTGAGCCTGGTCGGGCTTGAGCGAAGACTTGATGACTACCTGCTGGTCGAAGAGAGTGATATTTTTCATTGCCTCGAAACGTGCGCGCATCTGCTTGGCAGCCATGGGAGCCCACGAGCCATTCTCAATAAGAGCCACCTTGCGATTTTGATAGTTGTGGAGGGCGAGGTCGTTGATAAAGTTCTCTACAGGAGTGAATATACCTGCATTGTAGGTTGCAGCGGCGACGACAAGATGGCTATAGCGGAAGGCATCGGCGAGGAGGTAGCTGACATCGGTGTGCGAAGCATCGTAGAGGGCAATCTCTTTGACGCCACGCTCGGAGAGCAGTGTAGCCAGACGTTCGGCGGCGGCGGCAGTGTTGCCATATACGCTGCCGAACACTATCATCACGCCCTTACATTCTGCATCATAACGGCTCCAAGCGTCGTATTTGCCAATATAATAGCCCAAGTCTTTACGCCATATAGGTCCATGCAGAGGACATATACGGGCTATATCCAACGAAGCGGCTTTTTTTAGCGTGGCCTGTACCTGCACGCCATACTTGCCCACAATGCCAACAAGATAACGGCGAGCATCGTCGAGCCAGTCGCGCTCAAAATTGACCTCATCGGCAAAGATATGACCATTGAGGGCGCCAAAAGTGCCAAAGGCATCGGCGGAGAAAAGGGTTTTGCTAAAATCGTCGTAACTGACCATAACCTCTGGCCAATGCACCATAGGAGCCATCACAAAATGCAAGGTATGGCGGCCCGTGCAGAGCGTGCCACCTTCGGCAACCGTTTGCAAACGCTCATTGAGGTTGAACGAGAAAAACTGATGTATCATATTTGCCGCCAGAGCATTGGTAACAATGGTAACCTCTGGATAACGAAGCACTATATCCTCGATAAGAGCCGCATGGTCTGGCTCAAGATGATGAACAACAAGGTAATCCAGTTTGCGACCATTGAGGGCATACGCCACATTGTCGAAAAACTGGGATGCTACAGCAGCATCAGTAGTGTCGAAGAGCACTGTTTTCTCGTCGAGCAAGAGATAACTATTGTACGACACACCTCGAGGTATAGGATAAACATTCTCGAAAAGAGCAAGTTTTCTATCACTTGCACCGACATAAACCAAGTCAGTATCTATTAATCTTGTGTTTTGCATGTTGGACAAATTCCTTTATGATAAATTTGAGTATTATGAACAACGAAGTCTTTGAGGTGAGGGTTGTCGGCAAGCACATACTGCTTGTCAACAGACAATGAGTCAAGCGGAATATCATATATCTTACCGCAGCGCACGCACCGAAAATGTGCATGAATATCGGTGGTTACATCATAACGTACATTGCGTTCATCGATATTGATAGCGCACAACGCACCCTCTTTTACCAACAGCTCCACCGTATTGTAGACCGTGGTCTTGGAGAGCGTAGGCATATCTTTGTGCAAGGCGACATAAATATCGTCGGCAGTAGGATGCGTGCGATGCGACAGCAGATAACGCATAATGGCGAGACGCTGCTGCGAGGGGCGTATACCTTTCTGAACAAGATATTCGTGTGCTTCTTGCATTTTATAACGATTACAATATTAATATAGTTGCAAAATTACAAAAAATATAAATACGATGAATATATTTTTTTCATCGTTGTTTTATTTTCCTTATTTTCACGTCATTATACAAAGAGTCGCAAAAGTGCTATATGCTTTTCCCTGCCAATTCATTAACATCAAAGACATGCTCTACAGAGAGGTTGGAGACCTTGCCCAGATACCTGACCTTTAGCCCCTTGTCGTTCTTGCACAACAGATGACACAGCTCAACGATGTTGGGATTTGAGAAATCGATACTCGCGGCTTTATCTTCAGAGAGCATGGCCAGCTCGTCGTCATCGACGAGATATACTGCCACAACATAGTCGCCTTCTACTTCAACGCCATGAAACACATTGCCGTTGGCAAGCGTTACAGGACATTGCTCGTTGATAGACGCCAACTCGCTCTGCAATGACGGGAAACAGGAAGAGAAAGCAAACATGACGAGAAAAGCTACAATAATCTTTTTCATAAACTATATGTTAGAGATTTTCGTTGCAAAGGTACACAATTACACAATAAAAACAGCCACTCTATGGAAATAGAGTGGCTATTAAGCGGAAAGAGTCTGCACAGACCTACATAGGCAGGTTTATCATATTGCCAGAGATATACTGGTTGTATGCCGTCATATCCACCAAACCGTGTCCGGTGAGGTTGAAGAGCAGCACCTTCTGCTCGCCGCTCTCCTTGCACTCGTTGGCACGACGTATGGTGGCGGCTATGGCATGGCCACTCTCTGGGGCAGGTATAATGCCCTCGGTGCGAGCAAACAGCGAGCAAGCGTCGAAGACCTCAAGCTGGTCTACGTCCATTGCCTCGATATAACCATCTTTTAAGAGTTGCGACACTATGACGCCAGCGCCATGGTAGCGAAGTCCGCCAGCATGTATGTTAGCAGGCTGGAACTCATGCCCTAACGAGAACATGGGCAGCAGAGGGGTATAGCCGGCAGTGTCGCCATAGTCGTACATAAACTTGCCTTTGGTAAGCTTGGGGCAGGACATAGGCTCGACAGCTATATAGCGAGTCTTGCGCCCTTCGGCAAAGGTATGCCGCATGAAAGGGAATGCCAGGCCGGAGAAGTTGGAGCCACCGCCAAAGCAGGCGATAATCTCGTCGGGATACTCGCCAGCCATAGCCATCTGCTGTTCCGCTTCGAGACCTATGACAGTCTGATGGAGCGAGACATGGCTCATGACAGAGCCAAGAGTATACTTGCAGTTGGGCGTGGTGCGAGCCAACTCTACAGCCTCGGATATGGCAGTGCCTAACGAGCCTTGATGGTTGGGCTTGACAGTGAGGATGTCCTTGCCGGCACGCGTAGACATAGATGGCGAAGGGGTAACCTGAGCGCCAAAGAGCTGCATCATATTGCGACGATAGGGCTTCTGCTCATAGCTTATCTTAACCTGATAGACAGCGGCCTCTATGCCAAAGACCTTGGCGGCATAGCTGAGAGCGGTGCCCCACTGTCCGGCGCCAGTCTCTGTAGTTACATTGCTCACACCCTCCTGTTTGCAGTAGTAGACCTGCGCAATGGCTGAGTTGAGCTTGTGGGATCCTACCGGGCTGACACTCTCGTTTTTGAAATAGATATGAGCCGGAGTGTCGAGAGCCTCTTCAAGAGCGTAGGCACGCACAAGCGGAGTGCTACGATAGTAGGTGAACATCTCGCGCACCTGCTCGGGGATAGGTATCCAGGTGTCTGTGGTGTTGAGCTCCTGCCGGCTGCACTCTTCACAGAAGATAGGATAGAGGTCCTCGGCAGACATAGGCTGACGAGTAACCGGGTTGAGTATAGCCTGGGGCTTGTTGGGCATATCCGCCTGTATGTTGTACCATTGAGAAAGTATCTGACTCTCTTCGAGAAAATAACGTTTACGTTTCATTAATTGAGAATTATAAAGAAAAGGACTTACTATTTGACGCGAGTCCATGTGCGCGTAATGCCTAATGTGGGGACACCTTTGTAGTATCTTGCTTCGAGGTCGCTGCCATTGGCATCGAGCTTGAATTTCACCGAGAAGTTCTTGCCACTGAAAGGGTCGTAAAGCTTGCCGTCGACCCATTCGCCATCCTTGTAGGCGAGATTCCAAAAGAGGAATATCTGGTCGTAGGTACGCGAGCGAAGCTTGGAGTCCTTGTTGGCGGCGTCGTTGCGCTTGGTGCCATCGTCATTGGTGGGATGGTTGAGCCATGTTATACGCCCCTGATAGAGACCCTTGGAGGTCTTGGTAACCTTGATGACGGCGGTATCGTTGCAAGTGATAGTGGCTATACGATAGCTGCCAAGTATCATGTCGGCCTCAGGCTTCTGCGCCATGACGGTGAGCGCCACACAGAAAACGAGAAATGCAAAAATACGTTTCATTGAAAATTCATTTTATTTATCAATCATTGCCATATATCGCTGCACATATTTGCCGAAGATGTCGAACTCGATATTGACGATGCTGCCCATGCGGATATTGTGGAAGTTGGTAGCCTGATAGGTATAAGGTATAATAGCCACCGAGAAGGCTCCCGGCCGGCTGTCTACCACGGTAAGGCTTACCCCGCCAACAGCGATGCTGCCCTTGCTGACAGTGATATGACGTTGATAGGAATAATCGTATTCGAAAAAATAGCGCCAGCTGCCATCGCAGTCTTCAACCTTGGTGCAGCGTGCCGTCTGGTCGACATGCCCCTGCACTATATGACCGTCGAAGCGTCCGTTCATAGCCATGCTGCGCTCTACATTGACCTCGGTGCCGAGGCACCACGTGGAGAGATCGGTTTTTTGAATGGTCTCGTCCATAGCCGTTACCGTATACTCGCGACGCTGCCTGTCGATGGCTACGACAGTGAGACAGCAGCCGTTGTGCGCCACACTCTGGTCTACGCTAAGCTCGTTGGCGAAAGGCGACGTGAGCGTGAAATGATAGTTGCTGCCTTCTTGGCGTATACCGACAACGGTGGCAATGGCCTCGACAATACCTGTAAACATATACAATATGATTATAAATTGTTGATAAAGAAGTCGTACATCTTTTTGTTGAGATAGGAACGTTGAGCTCCATGCACATTATGCGGCTGACGAGGGAACACGAAATAGTCCACATCAAGATGATGGTCGATGCAATGCTCGACAAACTGCAGCGAGTTCTGCCACATGACTACATCGTCGACAGCGCCATGTATGACAAGCATCTTGGGCGAAAGCTCGTGGTTGTCGTAAAACTCATCCACCTTGTTGAGCAGCGAGGCGTTGGCATAGCCTTCGGGATTTTGCTGCGGTGTGTCCATATAGCGCTCGCCATACATCACCTCGTACCACTTCCAGTCTATGACAGGTCCTCCAGCACATGCCGCCTTGAAAACCTCAGGATGCATCAGCGCCATGCTAAGCGTCATAAAGCCTCCAAAGCTCCACCCCTCAACGCCAATGCGTGCCGTGTCGACAAAAGGCAGCGACGTTAGATAGCGATAGCCGCACATCTGGTCGGCGACCTCCACAGTGCCTAACCGACGATGAGTGGCCGCCTCGAAGTCCATGCCACGATAAGAAGTGCCACGATTATCGACGGTAAAGACTATCACATCGCTGCATGCCAGGCTAAGCATGTGGGCAGAAGCGCCGCCAAGCCATCTGTCCTGCACCATCTGAGAGTGCGGGCCGCCATATACATACACCATCACCGGGTAGCGCTTAGCGCTGTCGAAATTGGGAGGCAAGATAAGACGGTAGAACAAATCGGTGGTGTCGTCCGCAGCCTTAATAGTGCCAAAAGCAATTGACGGAACAGCATATCCCGACAGCGGATTAGCACAAGAAAAGAGCTGTGCACGCTGCTTGCCAGCAGTTGTTGAGACAACGGCACAGCCGGGATTGTCTAACGAGGAATAGAAATCGATAAGCATCTTGCCGTCGCTGTTTACCGCCACTTCGTGATACCCCTTGTCGGGCGTGAGCAACGTAGTCTTGCCATTGGCGAGCTGCACCTTATACGCCGCCCTGCCAATAAGCGACTCGCCGTTGGCATAGTAAAAAAGATTGTTGCCACGCTTGTCGAAACCTATAAACGACAGCACCTCGTGCCTGCCATCGGTAAGCTGGCGCAGCATAGTGCCATCGATATTATACAGATAGAGATGATTATAGCCGTTGCGACGCGATGCCCACACAAACTGGTCGGGATGACCAGGCACGAAATGCAGAGGTTCGAGAGGCTCGACATAACGGCTGTCGCATTCCTCGAAAAGCAGCCTTACAAAAGCGCCCGTCTCGGCATCGTAGCACTCCATGCGCATGTGGTTCTGGTCGCGGTTGAGCTTGGCAAGATAGATATAGCGCTCGTCGGGACTCCATGCGATATTTGTCAGGTAGGCCTCGCGCTCCGCCAGCGATGTATCACGACGCGTATGAAGATAGACCACCGTGTCGCTAAACGTATTGTACACTCCTACCAGCACCTCATGGCTTTTCATGCCTGCCATCGGATAGCGAAAAGGGACATGCCGCGCTATACGGCCATTGGTAACAACGCAAGGGTACTCCGCCACCATGCTCTCGTCCATGCGATAGAACGCCAGAAGATTGCCCTTGGGCGACCAGAAGGTGCCTTTCTCTATGCCGAACTCATGACGATGCACCGCCTGGCCATAGACTATGCCATCGCCACCAAAGTGCTTCGTATTGGCGCCACACGAGACATAGAGGCCGTCCGCATCATTATAAGCATAATAGTATGTCAGCGGCGCTATATCGACATCCTTACACTGACGCTCGCCACAGTCGACCAACAAAGAGAGAGTCTTGCACACAGTATTGTAGGCAAAGAGCTTGCCGTCGACAGCGAAGTGAAATTCACGCTCGCTAACGAAATCGACATCAGGAAACTTAGACAACTCCTTCACCTCCGCCGTTGCGAGAAGAGCGTTAAGAGCCGGCACCGTCATCAACAGCTTGGCACGGCCCGGATAGCCGACATACAACGCCTCATGCTGCCTGTAGGCTATCTGTCCCGAAGTGCCCACAAACTGCACATTCTTCATAGGCTGGGAAGGAGCAAGTGCCGTCAAGAGATTGGAGCCATCGAACAAAGGCCTGTCTTGTCCATAAACAAAAACCGCGGCAAACAGCGCCGCGGCAAACATTATTGACCTAATAAACATAATTACAAGATTATTCGTTAATTACCGCAAGTGCCCAATTTGATATAAACATTACATTAGTACTGGCGCCAACGACGAAAACGGAGACTGAAGACGCCAAAGAACGCCTCCTTGAAGATTTTCATACTCATCTTCGACGAGCCTAACACACGGTCGGTGAAGATGATAGGCTCCTCGTAGATACGAAATCCCAAGCGAGTGGCGGTGTACTTCATCTCTATCTGGAAAGCATAGCCTACAAACTTGACCTTGTCAAACTTTATACGCTCCAGCACCTTGCGGCTATAACATACAAAGCCAGCAGTAGAGTCATACACCTTCATGCCCGTTACCAGACGGACATAGACAGAGGCGTAGTAGCTCATCACCACGCGTCCCATAGGCCAGTTGACCACGCTAATCTTGCCATCGACATAACGGCTGCCCACCACCACATCGCCCTTGCCAGAGGAGCAAGCGCTATAGAGGCGAGGCAGGTCGTCGGGATTGTGCGAGAAGTCGGCGTCCATCTCAATCATATAGTCATAGCCATGCTCCAAGCCCCAGCGGAAGCCTTCGAGGTAGGCAGTACCTAACCCCAGTTTGCCCTTGCGTTCCTTGATATACAACCTGTCGGGAAACTCAAGCATAAGACGCTTGACAATGTCAGCAGTGCCATCGGGACTATTATCCTCGATGATAAGCATATCAAACTCCTTATCAAGAGAGAAGACCTTGCGAATAATACGCTCTATATTTTCGCACTCGTTATAGGTTGGTGTAATAACAAGACAATCAGACATACAGCAAAACTTTCAATACATCAGCAGGCAAAAACATTGACTATAAAAGACAAACATCATAAACAATTCGCCCACATAATTGCGATTGCAAAATTACAAAAAAAATATATATTACCAAACGTTAATTGCACCCGTCATTTTTTGTTCTCACCATTAGCTGTACATAGCGAAGCGCCACCAGCCCCAACGTAACACCCAGTGTATTTGCTATCAAATCATTGACATCAAAAGAGCGATAGGGCAGGAAGTACTGTACGCACTCTGTAACAAGGGCGAAGAGCAAAGCCGCCCCCCACACAGCCACAGTGCGCCACTGCAGACAGACAGACCGCAACAAAACAACGCAAGGCACAAAGACAATAGCATGCACCAGATGGTCGGCACGCAAGCCAAAGACATAGCTATTCAACGCCACTCCCAGTCCCGACAGAGGCAGCCACAGCAGCAGCATCACGACGACAAAATACGCCGCCACAACCCAACGAGGAATATAAAGAATTTTCATAGACAAATACAACTTGCTCAACACCACGCTTAACCTACGAAGCAAAAGAGATAAAATTCACAAACACATATATCACAAAAACGATTGCAAAAATAGCAAAAATACTTCAAATCTGATAAAACAAAGCCTACTCATTTTGACTTACCCGCCACACCTCGCCCAGACAACAGCGGTAAAAAGAAGTGCATACAAATTGCATAAACGAGATAAAAACTTCTACAATTCACAAAAAAAAACTATCTTTGTAAAAAGTTCGCTCCCTTGCGACAGACGTTATTCGCAGAAATTCTACGTCTAATTTATGGAAATTCGCGTTTAAGAAAAAAAATCATAAAGTTAGAAAGTTTGGTTACAAGAAATAAAACGATAAAATAATAAAACAATGGACAAACCTGAAAGATTAGAAATGCAGTCGGCTGACGGTGTGCAGCTCAACCTTGAGGCGCTCTACAAGATTGCGCCATCCTGCTTTACCGAAGCAGCAGACCCCAAGACGGGGAAATTAAAGCATGTAGTGAACTTTGCCACCTTGCGTCAGCTGCTTGGCGACGCTGCCGTTGAGAATGTCCCAGAGGCATACGAGTTCAACTGGGTGGGCAAGCAGGCTGCACGTGCCGAAGTGTTGCAACCCATCAACAAGACACTTCGCCCTGTAAAGGAAGAAAGTGTGGATTGGGACAATACGCAGAACCTATATATAGAGGGCGACAACCTCGAAGTGTTGAAATTATTGCAGAAGTCCTACCTCGGCAAGGTGAAGATGATCTATATCGACCCACCATATAATACTGGTAATGACTTTGTGTATCATGATGATTTTGCTCAAAGTCAAGCAGAATACGATGAAGCATCTGGTGCTATTGACGAATTAGGAAATAGATATTATAGAAATACAGATTCAAATGGCAAATACCATTCGGATTGGTGCTCTATGGTTTATTCTCGTTTGATGGTAGCAAGAACTCTGTTAAAAGCTGATGGTGCAATATTTATTTCCATTGATGATAATGAAGTTGATAATTTAAGGAAGATTTGTGATGAAGTGTTTGGTGAAATAAATTTTGTATCACAAGTGTCTTGGCAAAAAGTCTATTCTCCTAAAAATAACAATAAAGGGATTAGTGCAGAAGTAGAATATTTACTTTGTTACTCAAAAGAACCTAACTGGATAGCTGGAAAACTGGAAAGAACCAAAGAGATGGATTCAATTTATAAAAATCCAGACAATGATCCAAATGGTTCTTGGACAAGTAGTGATGCCAGTGCACCTGGTGCAGATACCCACCAAGGAATGGTATATGGCATACAAAACCCTTTCACTGGTGAATTCATTTACCCTACAAGAGGTCGTTGTTGGCAGACATTTCAAGATGATTTATTTGTAATAATGAATGGATGGGCTAAATATAGACTTGAAGATATTAACAACGAAAAAGAAAGAGCTGCGGTATGTGGAGTCAGTGTTGACTCTGTTCGCAAAGGAGTAAAATCATTTGTCCTCGATGAGCCTTTAGAAACAGCAAGAGAAAAAGCAGAGAAAACATTGAAGAGTGGTGTTTGGCCTGTTTTTTATTTTACTGGAAATGGACAGGGTGGAATACGTAAAAAGACCTATCTCAAAGATATGGATGGCAGAACAGTTACCAATTTATGGCCATTTGAAGAAGTAGGACATAATGATGAAGCAAAAAAAGAAGTTGCATCATTATTTGACGGTCATGCGCCATTCGATACACCCAAACCAGTCCGTTTAATGAAGCGAATGCTGAAAGTTGCAACACAAGAAGATTCTATAGTATTGGATTTTTTCTCAGGTTCTGCTACAATGGCCCATGCTGTATTTGACGCGAATAAAGAAGATGGAGGTTGTCGTAAATTCATAATGGTTCAGATACCAGAAAAAGTAAAAAATCCTATCTACAATACACTTTGTGAAATCGGCAAAGATAGAATTCGTAGAGCAGGAAAGAAAATCAAAGAAGAATCCCCTCTAACAACAAAAAACCTTGACACAGGCTTCCGCGTATTCCGTGTTGACGAGAGCAACTTTGAAGAAGTAGAGCATACCCCAAAGGAATGGAATCAGGATCAACTTGACCTCTTCTTAAACAACATCAAGTCTGACCGCGATGACCTCGACCTCTTGTTCGGTTGCATGCTTGACTGGGGCGTGCAGCTCTCGCTGCCAATGACATCGGAGGTGGTGGACGGCAAGACGGTCTACACCGTCAACGATGGCGACCTTGTAGCATGCTTTGCTGAGAAAGTAACAGACAACGTGGTGAAGGCTATGGCTGACAAGATGCCGCTGCGTGTTATCTTCCGCGACAGCTGTTTTGAACAGGACTCCGACAAGATAAATATCTATGAGACTTTCAAACAACTCATGAATTGGAGCGACCAGGAAGTAGTCAAGAACATCAGAGTGATATAAGCTTATGGGAGATATTGAGAAAAAAACTACTTTGCCCACTATGGAAAGTCTGCTTGCTGACATACGCAAAATCATTGAACAAGGAAGACGACAAGCGTATGCTGCTGCAGAACAGACTGCCATAGCCACCTATTGGAACATAGGCAGGCGCATCGTAGAGGAAGAGCAGCACGGGGAAGAACGTGCGAAATATGGTACAAAGCTCATCACTAATCTGTCTAAGGAGTTGACACAGGAGTATGGATCGGGGTTCAGCTACCGAAGTCTGAATGACTATCGTCGATTCTACTTGAGTTTCAGCGATTTGAAAATTGTGCACACATGTGTGCACAATCTGACATGGAGCCACCTCCGCATCATTATGCGTGAAACTATGCCAGAGGGACGGTTGTGGTATATGAAAGAGGCATCGGAACAGATGTGGAGTGTGCGCACATTAGAGAGGAATGTCGCCACGCAATACTACGGTCGCATGATGGCATCGCAACGCGAGTCGCTATCTTTGCCTAAGCCTGTGGTTGTAACAACAGACCCGATGGAGTATATCAAGAACCCTGTGGTGGCAGAGTTTATGGGCTTCAGGAAAGACTACAAGTTTGACGAATCAGAACTGGAACAAGCTTTGATCGACAACCTCCAGCAATTCATTCTGGAACTGGGCAAGGGCTTTGCTTTTGTAGAACGCCAAAAGCACATCGTGACGGAATGTGACGATTACTATATCGACTTGGTGTTCTATAACTACCGTATGAAGCGGTTTGTTCTCTTCGAATTGAAGACACACAAACTGACGCATCAGGATGTGGGACTACTGGACATGTATGTGCGCATGTATGATGATATGGTGAAGGGTGTTGATGATGAGCCTACTATCGGTGTGCTGCTCTGCACTGAGACAGACAACACCATTGCCAAATACTCTGTTCTTCACGACAGTGAACAACTCTTCGCTGCTAAATATATGGCCTTTATGCCGACAGAAGAGGAGCTGCGTAGAGAGATTGAAAAACAGAAACGCTTCTATTTAGAGCAACATGGAGGTAATAAACAATGAAGATAAAATATAAACATCAACGTTTTCAAGCGGAGGCCGCACGCTCTATAGCCAACGCCTTTACCGGCCAGCCAAAAGGGGACGGGCTGAGCGACCACACCGTCGACCAAGGGAAGGACAAAGGGCTTTTCAAGGTTGCCGGCTTCGGCAATAAGAACATATCTCTCGCTCGCGAAGCCATCTGCGAGAATGTGAGGGCAGTACAGACAGAGCAAGGATTGAAGTCTGTTGACAACCTTCAGGAAATACAGGGGGTGGGCATGGCTTTCACCATAGAAATGGAGACGGGAACAGGCAAGACATACACCTATATAAAGACCATGTATGAGCTGAACGAACGCTATGGCTGGACAAAGTTTGTAGTGGTGGTGCCAAGCATAGCTATCAGAGAAGGCGTATTGAAGAGTTTTGAGAGCATGCAGGAGCATTTTGCACAGGAATACAACGGCAAGCGAATGCAGTACTTCGTATACAACTCGAAACAGCTCAGCAAGATTGACGCCTTTGCCAGCGATGCCGGCATGCATGTAATGATAATCAACACCCAAGCTTTCAACACATCGATGAATGAAGAGAAAAGCAAGGGAGCAAGGGCCGACAAGGCAGCACGCATCATCTTTGACAAGAGAGATGAGTTTGGCAGCCGTCGACCTATTGACGTGCTAAGCCAATGTCGCCCAATAATGATCATCGATGAGCCGCAGAGTGTATTGGGTGTGGATAAGGGAAACAAGACACGCAAGGGCTTGACATTGTTCAAACCGTTGTTCACCATCCTCTACAGTGCCACGCACCGCAAAGATGACATCTATAACATGATGTTCCGTTTAGACGCCATAGATGCCTACAATCAGAAACTTGTAAAGAAAATTGAGGTAAAGGGTATCAAACAAGTAGGCTCGACAGCGACCAATAGCTATGTATATTTAGAAGAGATAATCATCAGCAAGGGCAATCCACAGGCTCGCATCAGCTTTGACACAAAGACAGCCACAGGCGTTAAGCAGACCAGCAAGGTGGTGGGCGAAGGCTTCAACCTATACCAGCAAAGCGGTGAACTGGCAGAATACGACAACAACTTCACCGTAGAGCGCATTGACGGCTTGGCAGGGTGCGTCCGATTCCTCAACGGATTAGTCCTTTATGAAGGCGATGCCGTGGGGAGAGTAAACGAAGACTATCTGCGACGCATACAGATACGCGAGACTATCCGCACACATATTGAACGCGAGCGACAACTGTTTAGTCAGAATATCAAAGTGCTCAGCCTGTTTTTCATCGATCATGTAGACAGCTACCGCCTATATGAAGGCGAAGACAGCAAGGGAAAGTTTGCAAAAATGTTTGAAGAGGAGTATGACAATGTGCGTGCTGAAATGCAACCGACATTTAATGACGAAGCATACCTACGCTACCTTTCAGACCCACGCAATGCGGCCTCGAAAGTCCATCAAGGCTACTTCGCAATGGATAAGAAGGGAAAAGCAGTAGACACAAAGGACAAGGAGGGAGAGAATGAGGAACGTGCCTTTGACTTGATTATGAAGGACAAGGAACGTTTACTTTCATTGAATGAGCCTGTTCGCTTCATCTTCTCTCACTCTGCATTGAAGGAAGGTTGGGACAATCCTAACGTATTTCAGATCTGCACCTTGAAGAACTCCGACAACGAAACGAAAAAACGTCAGGAGGTGGGTCGTGGCATGCGTCTGTGTGTAAATCAGAATGGCGAACGACAGGACGCAGACGTACTTGGCGAACATGTATTTGACACAAACATCCTGACAATAATAGCCAGCGAGAGTTACGACGATTTCGCCAAGAGACTGCAGACAGAAATGGCAGAAGCATGCTCTGAGCGCCCTGTTGTCATTACACCAACGCTTTTTGAGGGAAAGACATACATCAAGCCAGACGGCACACAAGGACGGTTTACACAAGAACAAGCCAGAGACATTTACGACGAACTTGTTGCTCAAAAATATGTTAAGAAAGGGACGCTTACAGAAAAATACTTTGAAGAAAAGAGAAATGGCACTCTTGATTTCGAAGAGCTTGATGACAAAAAAGAGAGCATTGTTGCTGTACTTGACACTGTATTCAACCCTTCATCGGTCATGCCAGAGGATGCAAGAAAGCCCAAGTCAGCTACATTTCTGAAGGACAACTTTGACAAGAAAGAGTTTCAAAAGCTATGGAAGCGTATAAATCAACGCACTTACTATCAGGTAAACTTTGATACGACCGACCTTGTAAAGAAGTCAATCAAAGCCCTTGACGACAATCTGAAGGTTACAGAAATCCGAATCGTGGTTGAAGACGGCTCGTTGGATAGCATTAGAGACAAAGAAGCACTCGAAACAGGTGTAGCCATGACACAGGGCAAGACCCGAACTATCCATGTAACAGAGGCCATAGGCAAAGGCGTAGCATACGACCTTATAGGTAAACTGGTAACAGCAACAGGCTTGACACGCAGGACAATAGTAGAAATACTGAAGGGCATAAAGTCTACGACTTTCAACATGTTCAAGATGAATCCAGAAGAGTTTATCATCAAGGCTGGCTCGATTATCAACGACTGCAAGGCTCTTGCAGTCATTCAGTGCATCAGTTATGAGAAACTGAACGACAAATTCTCTACGGACATCTTTACCGAGAATATGCTTCGCGGCAAGTTGGGCATAAATGCTATCGAATCAGCCAAATCGCTCTATGACCTTGTAGTGCTTGACAGCATGGGTACAGAAAAGAACTTTGCCGAGTCCTTAGAGCGTGAAGACAATGTAGTAGTTTATACAAAGCTGCCCAACGGTTTCTACATCAACACCCCAATGGGCAAATATAATCCCGACTGGGCTATCGCATTCCGTGAAGGGACAGTCAAGCATGTCTATTTTGTGGCAGAATCGAAGGGCAATGACTTACAGGGGAGTCAGCTGAGAGGCTCAGAAGAAAGCAAGATAGAGTGCGCTCGTCGCCATTTCAAAGCTATCAGCGATAACGGCTATATCTATGATGTGGTAAAAGATTACCAGTCGTTGTATGATATTGTAACAAAATAATTGCCAATAGAAAGCTATACCTATACAAATACGTACACACATTGACATTGCCCAAAGGATAAGTTTTGATAATTTTGCAATTTGAATTTTTCGACGGAGATAGATTATGCTGAATAGTATTCGTATTACATTCTTGCTCGGCACACTGCTGTGCGTAGCGCTGCTCTCGCCATCCATGGCACAAGTAGACACCAATAGCACATCTGTGACGATAGCGCTGCACGGCGGCGGCGGTTACAGCCTGTTTAGAGATGAGGGAGCCATGCCTATAACCTTTGCCGGGCCATGCATACGAGGAGGCGTGGACGTGGAGGTGGGTCTGCCACGATGGAGGTTTGC
>JAZRVD010000105.1:0-12451 GCA_045598945.1 Bacteroidales bacterium
AGAATTTGAACTTGCAGAAGCTGGTATAGACCTCGCCAGGGTGAAGGTAGGCGTTGCTTTCAGCCCACTGCTTGTTAGGCGAGTCGGGGTACTTCTGAGTCTCGAGGCATATAGCGGCGCGCTGAGGATAGGCGATGCCATATTTACCAGTAACAGTGCCATCGAGGAAATTGCCCGTATAGACCTGAATACCTGGCTCTGTGGTATATACATCGAGAGCGATGCCGGTGAGAGGGCTAACGAGATGAGCTGCAGGGCGAGAGGCGTCGCCCTTGGTATTAAGCACCCAGTTGTGGTCGTAACCGTTGCCGTTGCGCAGTTGCACAAAGTCGAAGTTAGCAATATCCTTGCCAACCTCTTTAGGCTGACGGAAATCCATAGGGGTGCCGTCGACAGGGAGAATTTCGCCAGTAGTCATAAAGGTGCTGTCTACAGGAGTATAGTTGTCAGCGTCGAGAGTAAGGATGTGATTGGTTATAGGCATAGAGCCGTCGCCGTTGAGGTTGAAATAAGAGTGGTTGGTCATATTGATAACCGTAGTACGGTTGGTAGTAGCTTGGTAGGCGATTTCGATAGCGTTGTCGTTGGTAAGGCTGTATATAACCTGAACGCCGACCTCGCCGGGGAAGTTGTTGTCGCCGTCGGGGCTCACCATGGTAAGCATAAGCTGGTTGTCGTTAGGCTGTTGGACATCATAGACCTGATACTGCCAGCCTGTAGTGCCGCCATGAAGACAGTGAGGGCCATTGTTTTGAGGCAGTTGTATGGTGTCGCCGTCAACAACGATGCGGCCTTGATTAATACGGTTGGCATAGCGGCCGATGATAGCGCCGAAATCGCTGGAATGATTTTCAGGGAAGAAGTCCTTAGCGTTGTCGAAACCGAGCACCACGTCACGCATATTGCCGTCGCGGTCTGGCACCATGATAGAGACAATACGGCCGCCGAAGTTGGTGATACAGACCTCCATGCCGTTGGCATTGGTAAGGGTGTATAGATGCACCTGTTTGGTGCCATGAGTAGAGTCGGCATATACAACTTCGAAATCCTGAAGGTTGAGACCCGACAAAGTCTTGCCGTTGCTTGTGTCGCCGCCATCGGCAGGGCTCTGACACGAAAGCAGCATAGAGGCTGAAGCCAAAGAAGCTAACATAATATTACGAATTTTCATTATTGTAACTATTTACAGTTATACAGATTAAGAGAGACGAGGAGGGCCGTCGCCAATTTCCACATGGATAATCTTACACTCAATGGCGAACTTGTCTTTATATAGACGTTGCACTGTGTCGACAAAATGCTGATACTTATCATCAGCCACGAGGTTGATAGTACATCCGCCGAAACCGCCGCCCATGATACGAGAGCCTGTAACGCCGCACTGACGAGCCACATCGACCAGGAAGTCTATCTCCTCGCACGACACCTCGTAATCCTTGCTCAGTCCCTCGTGGGTGAGATACATCTGCTTGCCCACGGTCTCGTAGTCGCCGCTGTTGAGTGCGTCGCACACAGCCAGCACCCTATCCACTTCGCCAAGCACGAAGCGAGCGCGCTTGTAGTCTTCTTCGCCAACAGAGAGGCGCACCTTGTCGAGGTCGTCCCAGCAGCAGTCGCGCAGAGTCTCCACGCCATCCTTGAACTTGCCAATCTCAGCGGCCACATGCTCACAGCTGCGGCGACGGTCGTTGTAGGGCGAGCCCACGAGGGAATGCTTCACACAAGAGTTGACCAGCAGCAAGCGGTAACCCTTAGGCTGCCAGGGAAAATATTGAAACTCGCCGCTGCGGCAGTCGAGACGCATAAGGCAGTTCTTACGTCCATGTACAGAGGCGAACTGGTCCATGATGCCACAGTTGACGCCCACAAAATGATGTTCGGTAGCCTGACCCACCTTGGCGAGCGACATCTTGTCGACAGCATTGTTGGCGAACATGTCGTTGAGGGCAACGGCGAAACAGCTTTCGAGGGCTGCCGACGAGGACATGCCGGCGCCAAGCGGCACATTACCGCCATACACTGCGTCGAAGCCTTCTACGGCGACGCCCAGAGCCATCATCTCGCGAGCCACGCCAAAGACATAACGGTGATGGTTGCGTTCAGGTCCCTTGTCATCGTCCAAAGAAAATTCGGCATAACTGTCGAGGTCAGCCGCATAGACACGGCATTGGCGGGTGCCATTAGGCTTGACGACAGCGGTGATAGACTGAGCAATAGCGCCAGGGAATACGAAGCCGCCATTGTAGTCGGTATGCTCGCCGATAAGATTGATACGTCCCGGAGCGGCATAGACAAAGCCCTTGCCGCCAAACCTCTCTTCATAAAGTTGCTGTAGATCCATCGCAATAAGATTTTTTATTAAACAAACTATGCCATGTTGTGATAAACGGCAGTAACATCGTCATCGTTTTCGAGACGTTCGAGGAGTCCGTTGACATCCTCCTGTTCTTCAGGAGTAAGCTCGCGCATGGTTAGCGGTATGCGTTCGAACTTGAACGAACGGATCTCAAGCTCGTGTTCTTCGAGGTATTTGCATATATTGCCGTAGTTTTTGAAGTCGGCATATATCATGATGTCGTCTTCGTCGCGGAAGAGCTCGTCGATGTCGCAGTCTATAAGCTCCAGTTCGAGCTCCTCCATGTCGATACCCTCCTTATAGGCCACGACGAAAGAGCATTTGCGTTCAAAAAGGAAATCGTTCATACCCATGGTGCCGAGCTCGCCCTTGCCGCGCACAAAGGCGGCGCGTAGGTTGGCGACGGTACGCGTGGGGTTGTCGGTAGCTGTCTCCACCACCACGGCTATGCCGTGAGGACCCTTGCCGTCGTACACCACCTCCTTATAGTCAAAGGTGTCCTTGCTGACAGCGCGCTTAATAGCGCGTTCCACGTTCTCCTTTGGCATACTCTCGCTCTTGGCGGTAGAGATCAGCAGACGGAGGCGGAGGTTGCTTGATGGGTCGGGGCCGCCAGCCTTGACAGCCATCTCTATCTCCTTACCTATACGAGTAAACGTGCGAGCCATGTTGCCCCAACGTTTAAGCTTGCGAGCCTTGCGATATTCAAATGCTCTTCCCATATATCAAAAAAGTTTTATAATGTTAGACAAAAAAGGTTAATTTATTTCGAGTGAGTTGATGTACTCCGTACATTTCTCAAAGGTGGTGAAGGTATGCTCCTTGGGCAGCACGCCAGGTATGACGTTGAGCGAGGTGAGCATATACATGGGCTGAGGCTGAATGATAGTCATCAGCACCTGAATGCCACGAGTCTGAAGGTCTTTGATGGCGGTCTCCATGGCATAGAGTCCGCTCTGGTCCATAAAGCTGACGAGGCGCATACGAATGATAACAATCTTAGCGTCTTCAGGCACATCGTTCATCACCTCTTGGAACTTGGTGATAGTGCCGAAGAAGATAGGGCCGTTGAGACGCTGTATATAAATATGCTTGAGCAGCTCCGGGTTGATGCCCCCCTCGTCGGCCCATGGCAGGGTCTTGTCGAAAACGCCGTTGGCGTCTTTTTGCTGGTATTTCTTCAGATCGTTGGTGGTGAGAGCGCTGCTACTATAGCCGCCCTCCACAAGGTCGCTGGCACGTTTCATAAACAGCACGCAGGCTATCACCATGCCTATGCCTACGGCGGTGAGGAGGTCGACAAAGACCGTCATGAGAAACACCACCATAAGCACCACGGCGTCGGCGCGAGGTATCTTGAGGAGATCTTTGAAGCCCTTGACGTCGATGATGCCGACGCCCACGGTAAGCAAGATGCCCGCCAGCACCGACAACGGCACATACTTAACCAACGTGCCGAGTCCCAGCATGATGGCGAGGAGCAGCAAAGAGTGCACCATGCCGCTGATCTGCGTGCGTCCGCCGCTCTTCACATTGACGACGGTACGCATGGTGGCGCCGGCGCCAGCGATGCCGCAGAACAAGCCAGAGATAGCGTTGCCTATACCCTGCCCTATCAGCTCCTTGTTGCTGTTGTGCTTGGTCTTGGTGATATTATCAGCTACCACCGAGGTCAGCAGTGTGTCGATACTGCCCAAGCCGGCAAGGGTGAGACCCGGCACTATGCTGCCTATAATCACAGAGCCCCATTCGATACCCGACAGGTCGAGTCCCTTGGCGAAGAAAGGCATAGGCAGACCAGCGGGGATGGTGCCGATAAGTAGTTTCTCGTCCATATCGAAAGCCAGCGAGACGAGAGTCATCACGATGAGAGCCACCAGCGTGGCAGGGACTTTCTTGGTAAGCAGAGGGAAGAGGTAGATGATAGCTATCGTACCCAAGCCCAAAAGCAAGGCGTTGCCAGAGATGCCACCAGCAAGACGTTGAGGCAGCTCGAGGATCATATCCACCACCAGCACAGGCGACTTGAGACCCACCAGAGGATAGAGCTGCTGCAAGATGATGATAACGCCAATGCCGCTCATAAAGCCCGACAGCACAGGATAAGGGATATAGCGCACATACTTGCCTATCTTGATAACGCCAAACAGCACCTGGAAAAGACCGCAGAACAGGCCTGCCAGCGACATGCTAATCAGCACAGCAGAGACATTGCCCTGCGACGAGGCCCACACGCCACTGATGAGCGAAGCGGTGATGACCGTCATAGGACCCGTAGGGCCGCTAATCTGGCTATGTGTGCCGCCAAACAGCGAAGCGAAGAAACCGAGCAACGTGGCGCCCACGAGGCCTGCCACAGCGCCCATAGAGGCCGCCTCAGGTGCATCGACGCCACCAAAAGCCTGGATACCGAAGGCAAGAGCCAATGGCAAAGCCACAATACCGGCAGTGATGCCACCAAAGACATC
Organism: Bacteroidales bacterium; assembly: GCA_045598945.1. Classification (GTDB taxonomy): domain Bacteria; phylum Bacteroidota; class Bacteroidia; order Bacteroidales; family P3; genus Colimorpha. The sequence goes on from JAZRVD010000105.1 coordinate 4,825, forward strand.
ACCCTTGATATTGTCAGTTTTAATAAAAGCCATACGAAACAAAGATTATAAACGTTATTAAATAGTATTTGTTAGCCAGAAGAGGAAACAAAACAAATAGTTTGCAAAAATACGAAAAAATATCAATACCCATTGCAACGACGTTGAAATACCGTTGCAATGACTTAGAAAAAAAACCAACAATGAAAAGATTTATTCTAATGGTGGCCATTGCAACGATGATAACGGCATGCAACACACCACAGAAAAACGACATACGAAAAGAGGCAGCCCTCACGCTGCAAGACGGCGACCTGTTGGTACTCTGCCTCGCCAAAGGGTTCAGCATTGCTGACGACAGCGCCACCGTCGACTCCGTCATGGCGCCACTACGCAGAGCGGCAGGCATAGGCTGCGACAGCATCTGGCAAGGACTGCCTGCACGCATGCACGCCAACCTGGCTTCAAAAATCGTTGGCAGCAAAACAATGACGGCAATACATGTATCCATCATAGACCACGAAGGCAGCAACGACTACATCATCGACGCAACGCTGAAGAGAGGCGTAGGACGGTATCCTCTTGAGGATTTCTTGACAGACTACAGCCTGCCCGACGGCGAGCTGCCGGTGATATACATCATCCGACCTGACGACAGTGTCATGGCAAGTCTTGCAATATCAAATGCGAAGCCACATATAGGCAAGTCCTTCGACATCAACTTTGACGAGAGCGACAGCACGCTATATTGCAGCGAGCTGGTGCAACGATGCTACAATGCCGACGGCAAACATGGATTAGAGCCATACTACGCCACCACGCCGTTAGACTTCAGCGACGGAGACACCATCGTGCCGCTTTACTGGCGAGAGATATTCGCCCTTATAAACAAAGAGATACCCCACGGCATCCCCGGTCTGCTGCCCATCGACATCTACCGAAAACATTACGAGAGATAAAAAGCAGAGAGCCTGTCGTTTGACAGGCTCTCTTTTTTATTATTACTGTCCGCCAAATTGCAAATCGTACAGTTTAATCCATTGATAGTAAGAAATTAATCTATACTTGTGCTTTACCCCCCCCTATTATTCTTTTGTATTTTCAGAGGGTGAGTCTGCTACTTTCGTGAGTAATATTGCATGTCAGCATCAAGTTGGTTGAGGAAAACTTCCATATTGATACAGTACATCAACAAAATGCGTACTATTGACGCCAAACCAGAGAAACTCCAACGCCTTTGCAAGATGCCTTGTAAACTAAGTGTGGATAGAGATTTTGCCCTTACAAGGCGAGGATTGACGAGCGATAACACCCAGGATGCCGCCCTGGTCTGAAGGCTTATTACCCAGTTGGGACGTTATCATGGTCCACAGACAGCAAATTCGTCAGCAAAAAGGCACATAATATACAAAACAGCAAGCGGAGGCTCGTCTGAGCCTCCGCTTGAAATATTAAATTTCTAAAACAAACTTCATTAACTTTCACTACTGTCAGAACTTCCTTCTGTATCACTGGTAGTATCTTGACCGCCTCTGCCAAAGATAATATTATAACTTACATGTCCGTCGGTAGAAGCTGAACCAATTACCCTTATAAGATACATTTTACCCGCCTGAAATTCATAACCTTCATTTTCATTACCTCTACCATAAGAAGTATATTGACCTGCTTTGCCAAAAACCTTCAAATCCAAAGTGGTATATTTACCTGGAGCCATGACAAAAAAGTAGTACCCATCTTCAAATATAGTGTCCTTTGAAGTAGTTTTTGGACGAAAAGCATATATACAAGGAATTTTATTATTTTCAGCATCTACACCTGATTCTGTTATCAGTTCACCCGTTTTTACATTTAAGGAGCAAGGACCAACAGCCTTTTTTTCACCTGAAAACTCAAAATGACACCTAGATATTTTCTTCGATAAGGCCATACCATCTGCATACGAAAACTTTATGGCAAACAAAGCACATGCGTTATTCATAACAACATCGTACCTGCCATTGATAATGCCGCTCTCGCCATACAAAATAGCCGCATCTTGTTGATAAGAGCCTTTATAAGCATATTGCGAATTCGGAATATTAAAACCACTAACAATAAGATTGGCAGAATCCGAAAGAGTTGTTCCTTTAGTAGGATAAAAACAATAATAAGGCATATCTTCGCCATGTAGGCCGGAGAACACCATACGCTTGTACAGCTGACCTACGCCAGGTAACTGAGTAGGGGCAGGGATAGCATACTCGTCATCATCGCAAGTAAAAAGGGAAATAGATGGGTCGTTCTTGGAGATGACACCAAGAGAATCGTTCCTGTGCCAGCCGCAAAGTAAAGCATTAGAGCTCATGCCGTAGCACGCCACCTTCGACCCCTTCATACCAACATCGAAAGAGAGCTTTACAGGATTATGACTTGACGAAGATGGGTTGGAAGGTGTTACATCATCCTCCTTGCCACACGACACCAATAAAACTACGCCAAGCAATAAACATAATATTCTTTTCATATTCAAAAATTTACAAAAATACATACTATTTATAATCACCTACAAAAATACTCAAATAAAATAAATAAAAAATAAAAAAAGATACAAGCAAAGAAATAAAAAAAGCCAACGACTATACACAAAAAAAACCCTCATATCGCTACGAAGGTATAGAATATAATCGCATACATCACAAGACATTAGTTCCAATCCTCGAAGAAGAACGAAGAAATAGATCCGCCATCGCTGGTTGTAGTGATGTCCGACACATCGAAATGTATCACTTTTACCTCAGGAAATACAAATGTGTTTTTATTTTCCATACTGATTAATAATTACTTACAACGCATTTTCGTAAGTGATTGTTAATGCAAAGATACAACAATTATTTTATTTCCAAAAGTTTTCTGCAATATTTATATTAACAACGTGTTGACAAAAACACTCTACAATTGATTATCAACAACTTGCACGGTTGATATCTACAGCAAAATTATTTACGAAGGAAACTACGCGGGTTTTGCGAAGAGGTGCCTTTCCAAAGCTGGAAACTGAAGTCGGAGGTGCCGGAGGCGTTGGATGTAGCGGAGCCAATCTTTTGCTTGGCAGAGACATTGTTACCCTCCTTGACAGAGACAGAGCCCAAGCCGGCGTAGACAGACATATATTCGCCATGACGGACTATTACGCCTTTGGAGCCGTCGGGGCATGTAAACACCCTTGTAACCTTGCCATCGTAGATAGCGCTGACAGTGGTGCCAGAGGCCACCACGAGGTCGATGCCGTTGTTCATATTCTGGCCGCCGCTTTCGTGCGTGTACCTACCATACTCGCGAGAGACCTTCTTGTAATATACCGGCCAGGAGAGCGAACCCTTGTGTGCGAGGAAATCGGCAGAAGCCTTGTCGGTAGGAGCCGGTGCTGGGGTTGTGGAGGATTTTTTTGTCGTCGACTTGCTGTCGTTCTTCTTCTTGGCGGCGCGAGCCTTTGCAATCTCTTCGTTGATGAGCTTCTGAATCTGTTCTTGCAGTTTGCGCTTCTCCTTTTCCTTTTTAGAAAGCTGAGCCTTGAGGTCTTGCTCACGTTTCTTGGAGTCGTTGACAGTCTTGCGCTGCTGATCTTGCTCGCGTGCAAGTTCCTCTTTATGCTTCTGCTCTTGAACAAGAAGCACGTTCTTCTCGTCCTTCTGATGCCGAAGGCTGATGCCTATCTGCCTAAGGTCTTCTTCGCGTTCACGAATGGCAGCGGCCTGCAGACGACGGTAGCGGGAATACTCTTGGAAGTACTTGCGACGGAGAAAAGCCTTGTTGTAGGCGTCGGCGTCCATGACGGCGACGTCCTTGTCGAGATGGTAGCTCTCGGCATAAAGCACACGAATGATATTGCCGTACTCATGCTTGAGCGAGTCGATACGCCGCTGAAGCAACATCATGCTGTCCTGCAGGCTGACGATTTGACCGTCGAGGAGCTTCATCTGCGAGTTGATATTGTTGATGAGACGTGTACGTTCTTTAATCTTCTTGTTGAGAGCATTGAGCTGTGCTGTGCTGTTGAGTGTGTTCTTCTTAGCCGAAGCGAGTTCGTTGTTGAGTTTTTTTATCTGTTGCTCGATTTGCGCTCGCTCCTGTTCAAGTTGTTTCTTGGTCTGTGCGTCGACAGCATTAGATGCCACGAGCAGAAGCACGAGGGTCAACAACAAACAACGAAGTTTAGAAAACAGGAGCGAGTACATCGAATGAGATTTAAGAAAGAATTAAATATAAACATGCCGAAGCAAAAGAGCAGCCTTATACCTCGACAGAAACGCTACCAGTTAAGAATACGGCGGAAGTCGAACTCTTGCGGATTGTCAACATACTGGCGAGCAGCATCGTAGTCGGCAGGTGTGATATAGTCCATAATGTCGTTGACGTAAGACTGCACCTTGTTGCTATTGACATCGACCTGACGTGGGAGTATCTTGCCGGTGGCGGGGTCTTGGATATCTTTGAGGAAGAGTGGCGAGATGTTGCCCTGATGGTCGACATATACCATGCAGCCCGTGCATCCCTGGTTGAAGAGGGTATGAACGCCCATGCCCATAAGGGAGCAGTAGGTGAGGTCGAAGGCGATAGGATTTTGGCATCGCACCTCATAGCCAATCTCTACAGGGCGAGTCTTAGTGTTGATATGCAATTCTTTGAGACGACGTTCGAGGAGGTCGTTGAAGATATGCGCCTTGGAGAGCTTGCCGAGTTCGGGATGCCCGTGTTCGTCATAGGAGAAATGAATGCCGCTCTTTTTTATCTCCTCGTCGCTGAGGCTATGGAAAACACCTTCAGAGATCATAGCGGCGCCGTAGCGGAGTCCCATAATCTTGCGTTTGAGGATAGCAGACACGACAAGGTTGACAATCTTGTCGACAGTAATCTCAGTCTTGTTGAAGAACTCAGGGATGACGACCATAGGATAATGGCAGGCGCCTGCGATGCCGAGAGCGAGATGGCCGGCAGAGCGCCCCATAGCGCTGACGAGGAACCAGTTTTCGGAGGTGCGAGCGTCTTCCATCACAGCAGTGCAAAGCACAGTGCCTTGCGCCTTGGCTGTATTGTAGCCGAAGGTAGGGCTGGAGTTGGGGAGAGGGAGGTCGTTGTCGATAGTCTTAGGAACATGAATATTGGCTATTGGGTAGTGGTGGTCGGCGAGGAACTTGGCGACACGGTTGGCAGTAGATGCGGTGTCGTCGCCGCCGACGGTAACGAGAAGTTTCACATCGTTGTCGACAAAAAACCTGAGGTTGAAGCGGTTGGCGAAATCGTCGTCGGTAGGTTTGAAGCGCGACATGCGGAGGATAGAGCCGCCCTTGTTAAAAATCTCGTCGGCGAGAGCGAAGTCGACATCCTGCATGCGAGGCGAGTCGGTGAAGAGAGCCGAATAGCCAGAATGTAGGCCAATGACGCGATAACCGTCGCGGAGGAAAGTCTTAGCGACAGAGGCCACAACGGTATTCATTCCCGGAGCCGGGCCGCCGCCAGTAAGTATAGCAATAGATTTCATGATAAAAAAAAATTATTTATTTCATAAATCCGTCTTCTATCCACGGCATAGACAACCGAAGCTTATCGAAAACGTCAAAGAAATTTTGTGCAAAGGTACTCAAAAAATATGAAACCATGCGATAAAGTTTCAAAGACAAGAAAAAAGAGAAGAGCCTCGCCGTAGCGAAGCTCTTCTCGAAGTAGAGTTACTTGTTAATTACAAGAGGTCTATATGACCGATTGAATTAATTAGCATTAGGTATTGGGATTTAGTCCAAAGACATTTTTTCTACCGCCACTATTTAAATCGCTTCGTTTACAATTTCAGGAGTGCCTGTGGAAACCTTAACGGAACCACCGTCATTGGCAAATTTATAAGACTGATTCTGAACACTAATAGAATTAAAAGAAAAACCTACGGCTCCTGCATTAATAGCTGCGGCAGGAGTTTTCACCTCTACTCTTTCGGGAGTTTCTGAAATAACAAAGCCATTAAAAATAGTGGTGCCATTGTTATACGAAAATTGTCCAAGAGCTGGATCGTAAGAGACATGGTAAGCATTAGCATAAACGTTAGCAAAATTAGTAAAATTATACATGCTCAGATTTTCGTCAAATAAGCAACCCGTAAAACTACCGTTATCAGCATTCAAATTAGCAATAGCGTAGATCTTGTTAGTAGCAGCAGAGCTGGCAATGCTTGTGTTTGCATACACATAATTTAATACAGGATTACCCGACTCGTAGCCAATCACACCTACGTAAGCCTTTTTGGCAGCGGCAATATTTATTGAACCATTAGAAGCAAAGAAGTTAACTTTAGCATCTGTAGAACGACCAGCGATAGCACCGACATAAACAGATGAAGTGCTATTAGAAGCCAGATTGATAGAGCCAGTAAAGTTAGCAGCAAGAACCATTGTATTAGTCATATTGCCAAAGAAACCACCAATCCAGGATGAGTTTGTAGCAGAATTAACCGTCATAGCGAGGTTGACATTGCAGTTTTCAACAAATGCATCCTTTGCTTCACCAGCAAGAGCACCGAAAATAAGCTTATCATTATTAGCAGTGTAGTTTACATCTGCTACGCCATCGATGTTCAAGTTGATAATTGTGGCACCATCAAGATGATTGAAAACACCTAAGTACTGATTGTTGTTATCAACAGCAAAACCTTCGGAAAGAGAGAGAGTAGCACCCTTGCCGTTAAAAATACCAGAGAATCTGTTCATAGATTTCAATGGATTGGTAAGCGTAACATTATTCAATAAAACAGCACATTCGTTAACGTTACCAGCATTGACGATTTCAGTAAACATGATGAAAGTCTTTTCGTCATAAATCTGACGAGGGCTTGTTTCGGTACCATCGCCACCGAGAACATTGTTAAGGTCGTAAGGATGGATGCGAAGAATGTCGTATGGGAACTCATCAGAAACGGTGTCATAGTAGATTATAGAGAGGTCGTTGCCCATATATTTGCCACCACGGCTTCTAACCTTGCCATCTTTTACATAGACATTGGTGTCGATATAGTTGTTGAGAGTAGCGACCTGCTTGCGAAGAGTCATAACTTCCTCAACGAGAGGCATGATGAAGTCCATCATATTTTCTTTAAGGGTTTCAATGCTGTCTTTGAGAGCAACTACACTGTCTTGAAGAGCCGTAACATACTTGTATGGAACAGCATCCTGAGCTTTGGCTGGATCACCAATGTTCTCAATAGTTATACCGTTAGCATTCTTGCCATTGAGGAGGACAGCTTTAAGACCGTTGGTGGTAGCGTTAGCAGCAACCAAAGCGTCGATAGAAGCACGGAGGTTAGAGGCGGTATCCTTGATAGCCTGAGTGTTCTCAACAACTTCGGCACGGATATGTGCAGCAGAGTCAGCCTCAGCAGCGATAGCGCGAGCTATTTCGGTGTTGAGGTCAGCACGGATGTTCTTGCTGGTGGTGTCAACTTCATTGCGGATATTTCTCTTGAAGTTTTCATATTTCTTAGAGTGCGAAGCGAGAGCCTTGGCAACAACGTCGATGCTGTCTTGGAAATACTTAGCAGTGTCAGCAAGAAGAGTGTTGAGAGTTTCCTCAGCAGCGGTAGCGCGGATAGCTTCTGCATCGAGGTTTTCAGCAACCTTGTCGA
>JAZRVD010000106.1:0-10363 GCA_045598945.1 Bacteroidales bacterium
CCAGCGACAGCGCCGATGCCGTAACCTATCGTCTACACCTATCCACAATAGACTCTATCAACATTCTCAACATCAAGATAGACAGTCTGCACCGCTATCAGCTCGTCCTCGACAGCCAGTCGTTGGGACTGCGCGAAATCATGCACTCTGCCGTTCGACGTGCCGACACCGTAGTGCATAAAGTTGACAACCTGCTTTCGCACACCGCACGTCTCACAGTTACCATCGACTCCTTAGCGCATATCTCCGACTCGCTTGAGAGCCACTGCCATCAGCGTCTCGACAGCATAGCAGGCATCGTCAAAGTGCTTACCGAAGCACTGCCTAAGGTGCTGACCACCCCAGTGTCGCGCATCACCATCACCGACGCACTCTGCGGCGGCACCATCACCGACACCGGCAACAGCGCCGTCGTTGAGCGTGGCGTATGCTGGAGCACCACCCACCGCCCCTCCGTCAACAACCGCAGCAACAGAGACGGCAACGGCACACTTGGCGAGTTCTCTCGCATGCTGTCGTCGCTGACGAGCAACACCACCTACTATGTGAGAGCCTTTGCCACCAACGCCGCCGGCACAGCCTACGGCAACGAGGTATCGTTCACCACCCTGCCTGCCAAGCCTGTTGTTGCCACCGTAGGCACCACCAACGTGTCTATACACACCGCCACAGTGCAAGGCAACGTTGTCAGCACCGACAGGATGCCCGTCATAGAACGCGGTATATGCTACGACACCCTGCCACAGCCCTCTTTCAACAGCAACAGAATCTCTCACGAGAGAGCCATAGCTGGTCTCTACAACCTTACCCTCACCAACCTCAGCGCTGTCAAGACTTACTATTTCAGAGCATACGTCATCACCTCTGCCGACACAGCCTACGGTGCTGTCGTCAGCTTCACCACCCTCGCCGAGCTGCCCACCGTTACCACCACCGCCGCCACCTACATCACCACCACCACAGCCTTCATTGGCGGCATTGTTGAAGCCGATGGCGGCGCCGCTGTAACGCGACGCGGCGTGTACCTAAGCAAGAAAAGCTTCCCCTCTTTCACCGACAGCATCATGCCCTCTGGCAGCGGCAACGGCGAGTTCTCCATATCGCTGTCGCGCCTGTCGATAGGCGACACATACTATTTCCGCGCCTACGCGGCCAACTCGTCAGGCACCGCCTTCGGCGAGGAGCTGAGCTTTGCCACCAAGGCTCTGCCGCCTACGGTGCAGACCACCGCCGCATCGGCAGTCTCTGCCACAACGGCTATAACGAGCGGCAACGTTGTCAGCAACGGCGGCGCACCTCTGCTGCAGCGCGGCATCTGCTGGGCCACCTCTGCCGACAGCCTCTCTGTCGACAAGCAGCACATCGAGGCATCGGGCGACATAGGCACCTTTGCCGTAAACCTCTCCAACCTGCTCTCCAACACCAAGTACTACTACTGTGCCTACGCCACCAACAGCAGCGGACTGGTGTATGGCAACATCATGAACTTCACCACCAGCGTACTGCCGCCTACCATCTCCAACCCGGAACACAGCTCCGTCAGCAGCAACGGCGCACAGCTTAGCGCCACCATCTACAGCGACGGCGGCAGCGTCATACTCGAAACAGGCGTATGCTGGAGCATGCAGTCCCAGCCTACCATCGCCGACAATTTTCAGTCCTCCGGGCAGACCTCTGCGGGTCTCTTCAGCATAGATGTCAGCAACCTCAAGCCAGGCACCATCTACTACTACCGCGCCTACGTTACCACCAATGCCGGCACCATCTACTCTACAACCAACACCTTCACCACCCTGCCCACAACAGCAACCATTGCCACCAACAGCATGTCATATATCACCCACAACTCCGCCGTGGCCTCCGGCACCATCACCAACAACGGTGGCGCCGACATCACAGAATGTGGAGTATGCTGGAGCATGCAGCCTGCACCCACCGTCGACGACAGCAAAAGCACGTTTCCTGAAAACGGTCTCGGCACCTACGAGGTGCTGCTGCCCACCCTCGAAGCCAACACCACCTACTATCTACGTGCCTACGCCACCAACGCCGCCGGCACAGCCTACGGCAACGAAGTCTCTTTCTCCACACAATCTGCAGAATAACACATTGCCGCTTTTATATACAAGCACCTCTTATCGCATGTCTTATGAACACCATTCGCAATATCTTTTTCTCTTTACTGCTGCTCGTCTCCGCCACCCTTGCCGCCAACGTGCCGCAGCTGTTCTCCTATCAGGGCATCGTCCGCGACAATCTGGGGCATGTAGCAGCCTATAAGACATTAGATATAAAAATCTCCATCGCCACCGACAGCATCGGCGACAACATACTCTTTGCCGAGAGGCACAGCATCACCACCAACGCCGAAGGCCTGTTCACCATCATCGTAGGGTCGGGCAGCATCACCACCTACGTCGCCCCCGCCACCTGGGCTGGCAACCTATACCTCATAGTGCATGTCAACGAGTGGGACTTGCACTCGTCCGAACAGATTGTCGGCGTGCCTTACGCACTGTATGCCTCTGGCACCCCGTATGCCGACAGCGCCACAGTGGCACGCCATGTGCCGAGCGCCGTCATGCTCGCAGGCGGCCAGACTGGCTTGCAGACCCTCGTCCTGTCGGGCGACACCATCTCGCTATCCGAAGGCAACGCCGTCAAGATACCGCCCACCTTCAGCCGCAGCTACAAAGATGTCATCGACACGCCAACCTTCCCCACAGTGCCTGTACTGGTGAGCAGCTTTGTCAACGACACAGGCTATATCGACACCGTCGCCGAGGTGCAGAACCTCGACAGCGTACTTGCTCTTGGCAACAGCGCCGGCAGCCAGATCAAGCACCTCGCCGACCCCACCCTGCCGCAGCACCTGCTCACCTACCATCTCTTCCGCTCCGCCGACTCCGCCGTCATAGCCCTCAACGGCTCCGCACGCTCCATAGCGCAGCGTATCGCCAACGTCAGCATCTACCAGCAGCAGCTGGCAGACTACGGCAGCTCCGTCAACGACACACTCAAAAGGCACATCGCACACGTCGACAGCCTGCAGCAGAGCCTCAACAGATCGCAAGCATATATCGACTCGCTACAGCATCGCATCGACTCGCTCAACTACCTTTCGGGCAACAGCGTCGACAGCGTACTGGAGATACTCACCTCTATGACCGTCTATCCGCCCTCCGTCATCACAACGCCGCCGCAAGATATATGGGCAGACTCAGCCATCATTGGCGGCAACGTGGTGAGCAACGGCGGCGCATGGATAACGGCGCGCGGCGTATGCTGGAGCACCTCGCCACAGCCCACCACCGCCGACAACCACATCTACGACAGCATGGCCGGCTTAGGGTCATTCGACTTCGTCGTCAGCAACCTCGACAGCAAGCAGTGCTACTATGTGCGCGCCTTTGCCGTCAACAAGATAGGCACCGGCTACGGCGGCGACGTGCGCTTCTGCACCACGCCCCACCTGCCCACCGTACAGTCGTCAAGCGCCATCAATGTCAAGGCACATCAAGCCGACGCCTGCGGCAGCATCAGCGACAGCGGCGGCGCCAAGATAACCTACTACGGCGTGTGCTACAGCATGCTGCCCAACCCAGAGATAAGAGACGACAGCACCATCACCATGGTCTCCACCATGCTCAACGGGCTGCGTTTCACCATCGCCGACCTGCAGCCCTCCACCACCTACCACTACCGCGTCTTTGCCATCAACAGCACCGGCATAGCCTACGGCGACGACATATCCTTCACCACAGCTCCCGACCTGCCCAAGCTGCACACCACGCAAGCCCACACCATCACGCCCTCCACCGCCATAGCCGGCGGCATAGTTGTCGACAACGGCAAGGCGCCTGTTACCGCCCGCGGCGTGTGCTGGAGCACAGAGCCCAACCCCACCACCAACGACTCCAAGACCGACAACCTCGACCTCAACGGCGACACATTCTCCGTCATGCTGCAAGGTCTTGCTCTCACCGGCACCTACTACTACCGTGCTTACGCCACCAACAGCGCCGGCACAGCCTACGGCGAGCAATACTCCTTCGCCACCATAGCCTTCCCTCCCAACGTGGCCACCTCCGGCTCGTCGTCTGTCATCACCACCGCCGCTGTAGCGCACGGCACCATCGTCAGCAACGGCGGCGACGCCATCAGTGAATACGGCTTCTGCTACTCCACCGACACACTGCCAACCTACAACGACAGCTATATCCAAGCCTACAACATCAATGGCGGCGTATTTTCCAAACAGATCACACAGCTGCTGCCAGGCACCACCTACCACTACCGCGCCTACGCCATCAACAGCACCGGCATAGCCTACGGCGCCGACTTCACCTTCACCACACTCACCGACAAACCTTGGGTAGCCACCGCCGGCGCGCAAGTCGTCAGCTCGCACAGCGCCATAGCTGAAGGCATCCTCCAGCACTTCGGCGGCCTGACTCTCTCCACCTGCGGCATCTGCTTCGACACCACACCCTCACCCACCATCGACAACAACTACGTCTCCGCCTCGCCCATCAGCATAGGCTCATACTACGCCACGCTCTCCAACCTCATCAGCGCCACCACCTACTACTACCGCGCCTACGCTATCAACGCACTCGGCGTAAGCTATGGCACCGTCCGCTCCTTCCGCACCTCCAACGACGTGCCTGCCATCATCACCATCTCCCCCACCAACATCACCCATCAGTCTGCCACCCTTGGCGGCAACATCATCAGCAACGGTGGCACAGAGCTGCTCTCGGCAGGCGTTTGCTGGGGACTCACCGCCTACCCCACCCTGCTCGACAACACCGCCGCCGCCGATTTTATCGACCTCGGCACTTTCACTACCACCACGCCAGCCTCACTGCTGCCTGGCACCACCTACCACACGCGCGCCTACGCCACCAACACACTCGGCACAGCCTACGGCGACGACAGCACCTTCACCACGCCGCCCACCTCGCCTACTGTTACCACCATAAAGCATGTCTACACCAACGCATCTATCGCCGAGATATGCGGCGAGGTCGTCGCTAACGGCGGCAGCGCCATCAGAGAGCAAGGCATAGAATACTCCACCTCTCCCACCTTCGCCACCGCCATAAAGAAGAAAGCGGCAGCCAACGGCGTAGGTCTCTTCTGCGTCAGCATCTCCAACCTCAGCAACGGCACCACATACTTCTATCGCACCTACGCCATCAACAGCGTAGACACAGCCTGCGGCACCGTCATGAACTTCTCCACCTCGGCAGTACGCCCAACGGTAAGCACCATGCCCAACGCCGTCATCATAGCCACCACTGCCACTGCCAAAGGCGTCATAGAGTCCAACGGCGGCTCGCCTATCACCGCTCGCGGCATCTGCTACAGCACCTCGCCACAGCCCACCACCGCCGACGCCGTCGTCAATGCCTCTACCACCATCGACACCTTCACCGCCACCATCAACGGCCTGGCAGCATGCACCAAATACTACTACCGTGCCTTCGCCACCAACGCACTTGGCACAGCCTACGGCAACGACCAGAGCTTCACCACACCCTGCAAGCCATCAGTAAAGACTCTCCCAGCCGTATCCATCACCGACACCTCCGCCACACTTCAAGGCAATGTAACCAACGACGGCGGCAGCGCCATCACCGCTCGCGGCATACGCCCCAGCACCTCACCGTCGCTATCGGCCGCCACCGTCGAGACATACACACCAGGCAAAGGCAACTACTCCATCAAAATTACCAAACTCCACAACGGCACCACCTACTACTACTGCGCCTATGCCACCAACGCACTCGGCACAGCCTACGGCGACACACTCAGCTTCACCACACCATCACTCCCCACCGTCGTTACCAGCGACACATCTAACGTCTTGGCCACACAAGCCAAGCTTGGCGGCAACGTTACCGACGACGGCGGCGCCACCGTTACAGCCCGCGGCATCTTCTACGGCTACTCCAGCACTGTCGACAGCCTGATAGATGCTGGCAAAAAGATAGCCATAGGCAGCGGCAAAGGCACTTTCAGCAACATCATCACCAACCTCTCGCCCAACACCACCTACTACTACTGCGCCTACGCCACCAACATCGCCGGCACAGCCTACGGCGTAGTAAAGAGCTTCACCACGCCACCTGTTCTCGTCGACGGCATGCTACCCGGCGAGTTCTCCATATCAGCTACTACAAAAGTACATTTCTCGCGAGGCTACCTGCAATACACCACCCAAGGCAGCCACGAAACCACCGACAGCATTACCCCAGGCACATGGCGCTTTGCAGAACACCAGTGGGACCATATTGGATACGACAACAAAAATATCTCACCAACATACACTGGCTGGATAGACCTCTTCGGATTTGGCACATCGGGATGGAACAACGATTCTACGTGTTATCAGCCATATTCTGACAGCACTAACAGTAAAGATTATATGCAAGATAATTTAATGGGCGAAAATGCCAGAGCTGATTGGGGAATATACAACGCCATCTCCAACGGTGGAAACTATATGGGACTGTGGAGAACGCTAACAGGAGAGGAATTTGACTATATACTCAACAAACGGCCAAATTCTTCCGCTCTAAAAGGATCTGCTTATATCAACAATATTTATGGACGAGTTATCCTCCCTGACAACTGGACTTTACCTCAAGGATGCACATTCTCTAATTCCAACAGATATACTGAAGAAGAATGGGAAAAAAAGGAAAAAGCGGGAGCTGTGTTACTTCCTTATGCTGGAACTCGCTCTGGACATGATGTAAAATTAGGATCTCCATGGAGCTCGTTTTTGTGGACTTCAAACGGCAGAAGATTCGATCTTTATGATTTCGCAATTGAGCCCAATAATATTACTACCACGTTCAATGCTGCTGTTGGCTATGCCGTACGACTGGTACGATGGGATACCAAATTATATAAAAGCAAGCCAACAGTAACAACAGATAGCACAAAAAACGTCTCTTCAAATTCAGCACGCATACATGGCACTATAACATCTGATGGAAATGCAGCAATCATCCGTCGCGGCTTCTGCTACAGTACTACATCACAGCAACCAACTATCAATACAGATAAAACAATCGAATCTTCCGTCACAAAAAAGATCTTTATAGCTACCCTCTCCAACCTCTTGCCCAACACCACCTACTACGTCCGTGCTTTCGTTACCACCAGCGAGGGCACAGCCTACGGCGAGGTCTTAAGTTTCACTACGCTATCTGACACACCATCTGGCGACTTCTCCGTCTCAGCCACCAGGAAGATAAAGTTCTCCAAAGGCAACCTGCAGTACAACGCCTCCTCCAACACATGGCGCTTCGCCGTACACCAGTGGGATTTTGTAGGAGAAGACAACAAAAACCTCTCACCAACATACAACGGTTGGATAGACCTCTTCGACTGGGGTACTGGCGACGAACCAACAAAGCATACATTAGACACATCAGACTATTCTACATTCAACGACTGGGGCGACAACCCCGCACTAAAGTCCACGCTTGGCGATTACTGGTATACTCTTAACCGTAACGAATGGATTTACCTTTTAGGGGAAAATAACACCAAACGCAAGGACAAATGCGGGCACGCCACGGTAAATGGGATAGCAGGCATAGTGCTGCTGCCAGACGCATGGACTCTGCCAGAAGGCTGTAGTTTTACAGCAGGAGCTGGAAATAATTATAATACGAACACTTACACATCTGCACAATGGACTAAAATGGAAAACGCTGGTGCCGTGTTCTTGCCTGCCGCTGGCTTACACCACGTCAGAAAAGACATCATATCCATTGGCAGCGACGGAAACTACTGGTCATCTACGCCTACCGACAATAACCATGCTTACAATCTCTACTTCACCAATATACAGCTGACTGCGAAATCTGGTACTTCCCGCCATTACGGCCTTAGCGTGCGTTTAGTGAAAGCAGCTAACACTACGAAAACAAAGCCTGAAGTCGCCACCGACTCCGTTTTGAATATCACCGCATCGACGGCGGCAATCGGGGCTATCACAATATCCGACGGCGGCTCTGCAATTACCGCCGCAGGAGTATGCTACAGCACATCTGCCAACCCTACAATATCCGACAGCAAAGTACAAGCCCCTTCCATCAACACGGGCGACTACATAGTTACCATCTCCAACCTCTCGCCCAACACCACCTACTACTACTGCGCCTACGCCACCAACAGCATCGGCACTGCCTACGGCGAAGTAAAGAGCTTCACTACGCTATCCGACGCCCCATCTGGCGAGTTCTCGGTATCAGCCACCAAGAAGGTTACCTTCTCCAAAGGCAACCTACAGTACAACGCCTCCTCCAACACATGGCGCTTCGCCGAACACCAGTATGACTTTTTAGGCAATAACAACAATTATCACGACTGGATAGACCTCTTCGGCTTTGGCACAGGCAAAATCCCTGACAAACATACTGATAACGATTATGACTATTCCACCTTCACCGATTGGAGCAACAACGGCCAACTAAAAGCGACACTTGGCGGAGGCTGGCGTACATTGAGCAGAGAGGAATGGGAATACCTTATAGGGGAAAATAACACCAAACGCAAGGACAAATGCGGACATGCCACAGTAAACAATGTGGTAGGCATAGTGCTGCTACCCGACACATGGACTCTACCCAACGACTGTAGCTTTACAGCAGGCAGCGGCAACAAATATACGACAAATACTTATACCGCTGAACAGTGGGCGAAGATGGAAGCCGCCGGTGCCGTGTTCATGCCTGCCGCTGGCATCCGCTACGATCAATATAGATTCTTATACACTGGTGAAATTGGATTCTACTGGTGCTCGACGCCTTATAACGATGACTATTCTTTCAACCTCTGTTTCAAAAATAACGACATCTATGTAAACTACAACTACCGCCACTGTAGTCAAAGCGTGCGTTTAGTGAGATAACTTATCAACAAACAAAATCCGACTTCTACCTAATTGGGAACTCCACCTCATTTATGTTAGTAGAGACGCAAAGGAATTCAAACTGTGCAAGGTTGCCTGATTTTACAGTTTTTTTTGATCATTATATTTATATTTTGTATGAAAAAGACGAGATTAAACAGACAACAACAAAACATATAAATGAGGTAAAAGACACTGTATTTAGAGAAAAGCTTACGAAAGACTTTAAAACGGAACCTATATGACTGTTGACGAGTTTTGTCAAAACGTGAAGAGCTTAAAGCCTCGCTTATCATTAAACATAATATGAGGAATGACAACGGTAATAGTTAGGAAGCAAAAAAAACGTCTATCTTCGCCCTGAAAGGGCAAAAGCCTTCAGCCCAATGGCAAGCGAAGCGACACCTTGGGAATGTCCAACGGCAACGCCTTGAGTACATAATAAAACGTCTATCTTCGCCCCGTAGGGGCAAAAGCTTTCAGCCCAACGGCAAGCGAAGCGTCGCCTTGGGTACAACAACACAATCAAACCTCGCCCCGCAGGGGCAAAAGCAAAAACGACATGTCTCAATCGTTAAACAAAATATTCTTGCACATAATTTTCCACGTAAAAACGACATCACCCCATATTCTTGAAAGCGATTTAGAACGTGTACATCAATATATCGGTCAACTAATAAACCAGAGCGGTTGTAAAACTGTGCGTGTGGGTGTGGTATTAGCGATCACATACATGCCGTATGTATGTGATCGAGAGTGGAAAACGTCTCGCATCTCGTTGAAGAAATAAAACGAACTAGCAGCCGGTGGATAAAGACGTTGTCATCCCATTACCGTTCGTTTGCATGGCAAAGTGGTTATGCCGCATTTTCCGTGAGTCAATCTGTCATGGACAAGGTTGTGAATTACGTATCCAATCAGAAAGAACATCATAAAAAGATGACGTTCAGTGAGGAATACATTATTTTCTTGAAATTACACAACATTGAATATGACGAGCAATATTTATTTGAAGACTGACGGGGAAATGTGCTTTTGCCCCTTCGGGGCGTGAGCCGAGGGAACATGCAAACCCAAGGCGCTGCCGTTGGGCTGAAAGCTTTTGCCCCTGCGGGGCGCGTGCCAAGCCAAGGCGCTGCCATTGGGGTAAGCCCAACGGCAAGCGAAGCGTCGCCTTGGGTACAATAACACAATCAACCCTCACCCCGCAAGGGCAAAAGCAAAAACAACCTGTGCTAAACGCAAATTTTCCGTAATTTTACAAAATTGTATTTACAGGTGATTTACGGAAAAAGTCCCGATTTCAGCACCTAAAAACACGGAAAAAGTCCCGATTTCAACACCTTAAAACACGGAAAAAGTCCCGATTTTGACACCTTAAAACACGGAAAAAGTCCCGATTTTAGCACCTTAAAACACGGAAAAAGT
>JAZRVD010000107.1:0-11317 GCA_045598945.1 Bacteroidales bacterium
AACCGTCCAAGTCTGCAAACGAGATATACCAAAAGTTGAATTATAAGCCAGTCCCTTTTAGAAAAATAAAGATTGTTCAAAAAGTTTGTAGTACACAATTGCGCACATAGCGAAAACTAAAAGATTGATAGCTAAAAAAAACAAGTGTATTTTGCAAAGTTGGGACACTATTGCTTAATTCTGAAAAATTCTTTGTAATTTTGCAGAAATTATTCGATGCGCTTTCTCGAGCTTTATGGGCTAAGACCTTGAAACCGACGAATGCAAGTCTATGTAATCCTCATGTTATCTGCCAATAATATGGGGATTTTTTGCGCCCATAGGAGTTTTATCGTCTCATAGGCTTCCTCCTTTCTCTTTTTGTTCGCCACTCCACAGTTTAAGACGTTTTTCTATCTCATTTTGCGGAAGGCGAGGGTTATGCTTTTTCAACAATATTAGTCTTTCGCAAGCAATACTCTTCGATATGACCTCTAATTCCACCAATGCGTCGAAAACGAATATGATACCTCGTACTTCAACCCCTTCATTCAAAGCAGAATTACGAAGTTTGCGGTCTCCTGTCAGTAGGGTATAACTATTAAGCTTCGCATAATACCATACAGAACAGTCTGTAAGTGAAACGTTAGTTCTCGATTTGAATTTTTGGTAGAGGTTGTTGATTTTCAAAAACGCATCATATTCAAATTTGGCAACATGAAGGTCTCCTTTTGTTTCATAAACTTCGACGGTTTCCTTCTGTCCTTCCCTGAGCAATTCCAGCATCACAAAGTCTGTGGTATGGATTTCCCAAGGCAGGCAAAAGAATTCATCCAATAGACCTACATCAAGTAGGTCAATGAATACATTGGTGTCGTTTACTACAATCTTCTTCATCAAATCACATTAAGATGTTTTCTAACAGTACCAATGGATGAGTGTAGCAGTGATGCTGCCTTCGAAGTGCTTATGAGGTCTTTTGCGGCTGCGGCATAAACCATGGTTTCAAACTTCTTGGTCAAGTTCTCCTTGTAGCATGATGCTTCTACAAACTGTCTCAATGTAGGGTTCTGACGCTTTCGGATATTGTAGAATTTGTATTTGCTATCACTTACTATTCCTATTTCGTGCAACTTGTGCATGATTGCATCTATGGAAATTCCATAAACCATCTGCAATTGCTTAAGTTCTGAAGTGGATATTTTCTCACCAGGCTTGAAAATTCTCTCGATAGTTGCAGAAGGCAAGAGCATCTCACTAGCAAAAGAGTTGCAAAGGTTTTCTTTCTCGCGTTGGGTCAGTTCTGGATTAAATCTATTATTATATAAGAGGTGTCCCAATTCGTGCATACCAGTAAAGCGACGACGTTCTACGTGATCTAGCGCACTGTTGAGTATTACAATAAAGTCTTTGCCATTAACAATTCCACTAACACCATCAAAACCATTTGGGGCTTCTGTCGAAATGACCTTTATTCCTTTTGACTCCAAAATATCTTGAACATTTGCAATGGCATCTTCACCAAGATTCCAATTAGACCTAACATCACATGCCAATTGACGCATTTGTTCTGCTGATGATATAACATCGCCTTCGCTGCATTGAACAGTCTCGATGGGTTTGCCTAAAAGTTCTTCAACTTCAAGGTATCGCTCAATTTGATCTTGTATCTGCACCTTCAACGCATTAACATCTTTGGCACTAGTGTCAGATTTCTTGCGGAAAGAGACCTGAAACTGGTTGACGTCAAAGGTGAAAGGACGAAAGAAATACTCAACATCGACATCCAATGCTGTAGCCAAGGCAATTAAGATGGTGCTGTTTGGCTTCATCTTTGCTGATTCATACTTTGATATAGCCTGTTTGGAGACAAGACTACCAATGCTTTCGACAAGCTGATCCATCGAAATCTTCTTCAATATTCTCGCTTGTTTTAGTCGCTGTGCAAATATTTCTAATTCAGTCATAACAATGATGTTTTTAAATTCGTTGACAAAATTACTGATTTTTCTTGAATGTAAACAAACTTTTTTGGAATAATTTTTATTTTGGGTTGATTTTTTATGATTTTTAGCAATAGTGTCCTAAACCTTCTTTGTGAAAATTTATTTAGGACACTATTGGATTTTTAGCGTTTTTGTCAACCAGAAATTCCCATTTTAGTCTGATTTCACATTATACACAAATGATATATCAATTGAATCTGATTATTCATCCCTCTCTTGATTTTGTTTGTACTTTTCTGATGGTTGTGAAAACCAAGTGAAAAAAAATAAAGGATAAAAATGCAGATTCTTGGAAAACTTTTCTTTTTATTGGGGAAAAATGTGTACCTTTGCATTCAGTTAGATGTGAGTTCTAACACTTTCACTTGATTTAATTTTGCCCACAAAACCAGAACCTAATTTAGGGCATCATTTTTAGTTCTTTGAATATGCGTTTTTGAACGCCAACTACCTCCAACGGACGTTAAAAAATTAAATTCCGTTAACGTCAAAATCTCGGGAACACGTTGGGAACATCAGCAATTTTTCTCATTTACGTTTAGCTGATTATCAACACGTTAAATAACACCCAAGTCCCAGCGACCGGGCAAAGTCTCTCTATCATCTGTTTAATACTTTCCATGGTTCTATCCTCTTGTTTTTGTTGCTCGAAGATATGTTTTGTGTTGTGCTATTCCCTTGACGAGTAAGCGTCAACGTATTTAGGCAGGGGCAAAAGCCTTCAGCCCAACGGCATCGCCTTGGGTCAACTTTTATTAGTGTTTTTAGGGAAATTTGATTTACTCTTGTACCAGTCGCACCGAGCAGCCGAGGTTGCGTAGGCTGCCTATGGCTGAAAACATCTTTGAGGCAAGGAAACAGGTCATATAGGCTTTGCCTGTCTGCTCTGCTGTCGACGACCAGTAGTAGCCGTAGGCTCCGGCGTGGTTTATCTTGTCTACGTCGCGGTTGCCGTTGGCTGGCAGGAATACAGCGCCGGCCGCTTGCATCTTCTCCCATTGCGCTATGGTAAAGGTGTTGGTCTTGTAGCCTGCTTTGTTGCCAGGCTTGAAAGGGCATCCCTCTGGACTGGTGTAGCTGTCGGGCAGTATCACAAGTCCTGCTATCTTGTTTATCGTGGCGCTTGCCCATTTCGTACTTGCGTTGGCTCGGTTCGTCATCAGGTATTCCCATTCTCTTGCTGTAAGCAGACGCCATTTGCCTGCCTGGTCTCCGCCGTTGCTTATCTTGTTGGGCACGCCCCAGTCGGCTTTGGCGTATTTGCCTGTAAGATTGTTGCTTAAGGAGTTCCCGGGGGCATAGTCGTCAGAGACTTTCGATGACGAATAGGGCTGCGTGCAGCGCGCTCCGCTGCTCCATCCGCTTGTGCCCCACCCAAATAGGTCTATCCAGCCTGCATTCGATGGGGAGATGCTGGCATTGCCGTTACCTATTGCCTCGTATTGGTTGTTGGCAAAACGCCAGAGGCCTGTTGTGGCTTGATATTGTAGGTTGCCTTTGGCAAATCGTATCTGTTTGCTCTCGGAGATTGAAAACATTCCGTCAAGGCAGCCTATGTCGCTGGTGGAGTGGGTGATGCGAAACTTTGCTGTCGCTTTGTTGAATTTCACCCCTTCTGCATTGGCGTCCCAGTCTACGGCATGCGCTCCAGGGGCGGTATCTCTGCCATAGTCGCCGGATAGGTTGGTCAGCTTGCGATAGCTTTTGCCTCCGTCGTTCGAAAATTCTATTACCACGTTGGCTACTTTGTCATATACCGTGTAGGTTATGAATACCATGCCACTGCCGCTTTGGTTGAATTTTACGTTGGCTATTCTTTGGGCTAAAAGTATTGATGTTGATAGGATAAAAACAAGAATTGGTATTAGACGTTTCATTGTTGTTATTGTGCTTCGCTCATTATGTCGGTCATGATGTATTGGTGCAATAGACTGGCTTTTAATTATATATGATGGTTTTTCATTTTTATTGACATATTTTTTCCCACTGCAAATATACAAGAAAGTTTCTTAATAAAAGTTATTAACATAGAAATGATTTTATGTTTATTTCTTTTTTCTGCTTTTGGTCGTATGTCTTTAGTTATGGTGCTTTTATGATGCTTTTAGTTTTCTATTGTGAGTTTTCAACTTTTTGCATTGTAAAACTTTGTCTTTTTAACATTGTACTGTATGATGCAATGATGTAATTTTACATTTTGGTATCATATCGTATGATGCTTTTTATGTGTTTGTTTATGTGATATATACATATTAGAATATGTCTACTAAGAAAAAAGTTTTTGACCAGTTTAGAGACTATTTGTCGAAAGCTGAAGCCCTTTTGACAAACAATGCCAATGCTCCGATGGCGGTTATCGAATGTGATATTGTTCTTGAACAACTACGTTCGCTTTATGTTGCTGTGTCGGACTATCGTAATGGCGACAATATTAAAAATGCTGAGTCATCGTTGTTCGCTCCTCCAGAGCCAATGTCTGAGCCGGCGCCAATGATGCCACCAGTTATCAATTCTATCGAGGGTAATCCTTATGACGACCTGTTTGCTGCAAGTGGCAATATTGTTTCTGGTACAGCGCGTCTTGCAAACAATATAAATATTGCAAATTCTCGTATGGAAGCAGAGGAGGCCGCCCGCAAGGCTGCCGCAGAGGAGGCTGCTCGCAAAGCCGCCGCAGAGGAGGCCGCCCGCAAAGCTGCCGCAGAGGAGGCCGCCCGCAAAGCTGCCGCAGAGGAGGCCGCCCGCAAGGCTGCAACTAATACAGGCTCACTCAAAGATCTTTTGTCTCAGAATGCCATTGGGCAAAGAACATTGGCTGAACAGTTGGGACAGCGCTCGGCAGGTTTCAATGGTAGCAATGAGGCTCGCATGGGGCAAAATAGGATAACTGACTTGCGGAGTGCTATAAGTATAAATGATAAATTCAGCTTCCTGACGGAGATGTTTCACAATCAGTTGAAAGAGTATAACGATTTCATTATGAAACTCAACGCTTTTACTGTTCGTGAGGATGCTTTGGCGTATGTCAATATGGTGGCGCAAGAGTACAACTGGGATAGAGAGTCTATCACTGTCAAGACATTCTTTTCTCTCTTCGATCGTAAATTTTAGTTATGGTTAATATTAAGAACAAGGCTATTCTTTTTTCTGCCCCTTCTGGCTGTGGCAAGAGTACTATCATTCAGCGTCTGCTGACCTATTTCGATTGTTTCGATTTTTCTATCTCTGCCACTTCGCGTATGCCTCGTGGCGAAGAGGTGAATGGCAAGGATTATTATTTCCTCTCTTATCAGGAGTTTATGCGTCGTGTGGCTGACGATCAGTTTCTTGAGTGGGAGGAGGTCTACGAGGGCACTTGCTATGGTACTCTCAAATCGGAGCCTCAGCGTATCTGGAATGATGGTCATGTTGTCGTCTTTGATGTCGATGTCAACGGTGGCAAGAATCTTAAACGTTATTTTGGCGACAAGGCTCTCTCTATCTTCGTCATGCCACCCAGCATCGAGGTGCTCGAACAACGCCTGCGCGGTCGCGGTACCGATAGCGAGGAGTCTATACAAAAGCGTCTGGCTCGCAGCGCCGCTGAGCTGCGGCAAAGCGATGCCTTCGATGTTACCATCCTCAACGACGACCTGGAGACTGCCGTGGCTCAGACTCGCAAGGTGGTGGAGCATTTCCTTGCCAATTAGATTGTTGTTTAATTTTAATGCAGGGTATAATTGGAACGTATATTTGAACTTCTTAAGAGATACAACTATATCGTTGTCTTTCTTGTCCTTGAGACGATAGCAATTATTTTCATGGCGCAAAATAGTTACTATCAAAGCTCTTTTATTGTCGGCATTGGCAACAGCTTCGCCAATGCTATATATAATACTACCAGTGGTATTTCTCAGTATTTTGGCTTGAAGACGCAGAACGAGCAGCTGGCTATGGAGAACGCTCGTCTGCGTGCGCATATTGCTGAATCCTATATCTATTACGATACTCGCGATTTTAATCTGGGCGACAGTGTGTTTCGTCAGTACTATACCTATACCGAGGCTAAGGTCATAAAATGCTCGTATGGCAGCAATCAAAACTATTTGATGATAAACAAGGGCAGTCTGCAAGGCATCAAACCTGATCAGGCTGTCATCTCGCCTCAAGGGGTTGTTGGCACGGTTATTGCTGTCAGCGATAATTTCGCCACCATTATGCCTGTCATTCACCCCGATAGTCGCAATAGTGTCAAGCTTAAACGCATTGGCACCAACGGCACGTTGGTGTGGGACGGCCTCGACTATCGTTACGCCTCGGTTATTGATATCCCTACAACACACAAGCTCAACAAGGGCGATACGGTGGTAACGTCAGGACTCTCTAAGGATTTCCCTAAGGATATCCTTGTGGGCTTTGTCTACTCCCAGTCTTCTGTTCAGGGCAGTGGCTTTTATACTGTCAAGTTGCGCCTGTCTACCGATTTCAACCGTATCGAGCATGTTTATGTCGTTAGCAATCGTTTTGTCGACGAGCAGGACTCGCTAAATGTTATAACCGAAAAGATAGCTGTTAACGATTAGCTCTCTACTTCGTTTTGTATCTATTTTTTGAAGCAAACAGTCTTTATGAATTTCTCTATTATTTTTCACAATATATTGCGCTTTTTCTTTTTGATGGCTCTGCAGCTGTTGGTCATCAACAATGTTGTATTCACCAATCTTATTGTCCCGTTTATCTTTATTGGCTTCTTGTTGATGCTGCCAACCAATACTGGACGTATACCTATGTTGCTGATAGCCTTTGCCTCTGGTTTGATTATAGACTTTTGCTCTAATAGAATGGGCTTCCATGCTTTCTCTGCCACTATTGTCGCTCTGGCTCGCATCTTGGTTGTAGATCGCATACTTACTCGCAACGAGCAGGTTGTCATCACTTGCCCCAGCATGTACAGCGTCTCGATGCTCTATTTCTCTATGTATAGCCTTATCCTTATTACATTGTATTATCTTGTTTTTTATCTCGTCGAGGCTTTGTCGTTCCATTCTTTCTGGTTTACTCTGTTGAGCGTCTTGCTGAGTGTTGTGGTTACCTTTGGTCTTGTCTTGCTGTATCAGCTGTTGTTTATCAAGAAGGAAAAGAAGTAGTTGTTTAATATTTTTTGCTTATGTCTTCTCGTCATTGGTTCTGTCGCTATATAGGATTAGCACTCTTGGTAGCTTTCTTTTCTACTGGCAAGTTACACGCTCAGCTTGCTATTGGGCAATGGTGCGAACATTTCTCTTATAACACCGCCTTAAAGCTTGCGACGGGCAATGGCAAGGTGTTTGCCGCCTATAAGTATGCCGTTAGCTCGTACAGCCTCTCCGACCACTCTGTCGCTCGTTATTCCAAGGCTAACGGCCTCTCTGACGCCGCTGTGGCTAATATCGCTTATTCCAACAGTCAGCGTATGCTGGTCATCGCGTATGCCAACTCCAACGTAGACCTCCTTCTCGATAATGGTACCGTTCTTAATATCTCCGACATCAAACGCAGCTCGCTGTCGGGCGACAAGACTATATATTCTATCACCTGCCTCGGCAATCGAGCCTACCTCTCTTGTGGCTTTGGTATTGTCGTCGTCGACCTTGTTCGTAGCGAGATAGAGGCCACGTATACTATAGGCTCGGATAGCGACCCTTATGGCGTACATAGCCTGGCTTTCGACGATACTGCATTTTATGCCGCCACTTCGCATGGCGTATTCGTCGCTTCTCGCTCCGATAAGTTTTTGAACATCGCCTCTCACTGGAGACTCAACAACTCTTCTCTCTCGGGATTGGACGTCGTCTCCCTCGTCTCGTCCTCTGCTGGTCTGCTGGCACTTGTTCGCGACGACGATATCTCTGTCTTATTTGCTCCTATTGCTGGCGACTACATGCCGTTTCTCTCTGGCGAGATTGTCTCTGTTCGCAGCTACAACGACAACGTTGTCGTTGTCTATTCCGACAGTGTTGTTGTCTATAACAAGAGTTTGAAGCCGTGCGAAAGGTATGACTATTTTGAATGGGGCGGACTCTCTATCCACGATGCTCTTTTCTATGATGGCATACTTTATTACGCTCACGACTGGGCAGGCCTGTTGTCGTTAGACAAGGACAATAACTTTGGATTCCTCTCGCCTTCGGGCAATGTTACCGACAATGCGTATAAGATTGTCGCCAACCGTTCTCGCACGTTTGTATGCCCGGGTGGCTTGTTGCGTGGTGGCGGCTGTGCTTATATTCGTGCCAACCTCTACACTTTTGCCTCAAACGAGTGGAACCAGCTCTCGCAGTCTCCTCTACTCGACACTCTTACCGATTTGCTCGATGTAGCTGTCGACCCTAAGGATACTTCGCATCTTGTCGCCGCCTTGTGGGATTACGGCTTGCTGGACATCTACGACAATGTCCCTGCGCAACTTTTTGACGACAAGAACACCAACGGAGCTTTGCACGCCTACACCTCTGGCTCTTATCGCAGCCTTCGCACAGGTGGTGTGGTGTTCGACCCCAAGGGCTCGTTGTGGGCTGTTAATTCTTTGGCTGAAAACGGATTGGTGGTGCGTCATCGTAATGGAGTATGGCAGTCGTTCAATACCGCAAATATGGTCAACGGCTCTGAGCTGTATCATATATTATACGACAGCATTACGGGGTACAAGTGGTTTTATGGCGCAGCCAATAAGATCTTTGTCCATGACGGTGTGAGCAGGATGGCTTATGTCGACCCAAACAATGGCAGCAAGCTTGAAACATCTGCTGTCAATGCTGTTGTTCAGGACAGGATGGGCGATATATGGGTAGGTACTAATAAGGGCATTAAGGTTATCTACAACACCTACAAGGCTTTCAACAACGGCGGCAATGGCGAGTGCTCGCCTCTCGTATGTTCCAATATCGTTATCACCAACGGCGAGATAAATGAATACCTCATGGCGTATGAGAATATATCTTGCATCGCTGTCGATGGTGCCAATCGTAAATGGGTAGGTACGCAGAATAGCGGTGTTTACCTCTTGTCCGACAACGGCAGCGAGGAACTGCTGCATTTTACTGCCAACGACTCTCCGCTGCCTTCCAATCAGATTGTCTCAATAGCTGTACAGCCTGTTACGGGCGAGGTCTTTATCCTTACCACTAACGGCTTGGTGGCTTATCGTGGCACTGCCACCTATGCCTCGCTGGCACCTAACGACAACGTTCATGTTTTTCCCAATCCTGTACAGCCAGACTACGACGGCCCTATTGCTATCAGTGGTTTCACTTCAAATGCTTTGGTGCATGTTGTTGATGTCTCCGGCCATGTCCTTTTCACCACTCGTGCCAATGGGGGGCAGGCTATATGGAACGGTCGCACTAATGCAGGCGAACATGTCGCGGCAGGCGTCTATTATGTCTTCGCTTCTGACAACGAAGGTACCAACCGTTCTGTAGCCAAAGTGCTGGTGATAAGATAGATGCTCTTGTGCTGTCTCAACAGCTGCTTACAAGCTAAAATAATGTAGCATGCTGCATTTATTTGCAATTTGAAATTATCCCCAAATGATAGTTATGAAACGAATAATGATAATCGTATCGGTGATGTGCTTGTCTCTGTTAGGCTCTTGTCGTATTGGTGATGGCGGTACAGAGTCTAAATGTGAAACATCAAAGTTTGAAAATGCAGAACATGAAGGTTACACATCATTAGAGGTGGATTCTATTTTAGTTGATGCTATTGAAAATAGGAATGTTTTTACCTGTTCAACTGATGATGGGTCTATAACATTTTATTCTTGGAAGACTCAGACTCCTGGTACGGCCTCATATTTTGATGTTGTATGTAAATATAAAAAACAAAATGGCGACATAAAATCCATCTTTTTAAGAGGTTCAGATAGGGAAGACGAGTACTTGTATCCGGGTGAAATTTTAGATGTTTTTGCAATAAAGAAAGATGATGGTACAACGTTTTATGCTATACCTCAACGTTATGGCTATTCTTTTTGTGATGCTTTCATGCATGTTGAATTTTACATGCTTGATCAAGATACATTGAAGCGTTTGACGTGTACTAATGGCTTTATGGAAGATGTCTATCCTGATTTTGATGGGTGTTGCACTTACAATATCTCTTATAATGAAGAAACGGCTTTTTCGTATGTATATGATTCCGTGAATAAAAATCTGTATTGTCCTTCAGTTGTTCAATCTTTGCATGGGAGAAATGATATACTCTCGGATAGATATGAGGTTTTTCATTTTGATGGTGACAAATTTATTGGATTGGGCGAATCCCCTAATCCTCGCTTGCATAATTCGCTACATAAGTATCATAGGCTGGCTAAGTGTAGGAGGACTAATAAATATATTGTTCGTATTGATGTGATGGACTCGCTTGAAACTAAATATCGTTATTCTGTTTGGAGATCTACGGAGGATATGTCTCAACAACCAATGATTACGTTGTATGATGGCAAATATGATGAAAAAAATGGTTTCTTTGTCTTTTATGATAAGGAATATGAATATGTTGTTGAGCCAAGAAGGTTCTATGAAGATAGTATTTATCATGAGTTTATTTTGATTAAAAAGAATGGCAAGGTTATTAGTAAAGAAGAAGTCGTTACTAATTAAACAATTATTACTGTCCGCTAAAACTTTTTGATAAAAGAAAAAGGGCTGAATTCTTTTTGTGGATTCAGCCCAAATTGTTACCTTTGCTTTTATCAATAAAACACGATAGCAATGAGCAAAGATACACTTTTTTCGGACAGCCGCTATACGGAAAGTTAATAAAATCACTAAATTGTGAAAAGATTGTTGAAACAAGCAAAAAGCACGGTGGAGAAAGGTATATAAAAAAATAATAGGTGGCTTGCTTAAAATGTAGGTATAGCTTAGTTTTTTACTATCAATGGATTAAACTATACGATTTGTGATTTAGCGGACAGTGATGATTGTTATTTGCGATTTGTCGAACAGTGGTAATTTGTAATTAACGCCCCAACGGGGCAACAAGCCTTCAGCCCAGGGCAGCACCCTGGGTATTATCGTCCGTCAATCCTCGCCCTGTAAGGGCAAAAGCATTATCCACACTTATTGCACGACAACGCCTTCTTATCTTTCTATGTTTTGTACGATAACGCTTCGTTCTGAAAATTGCCGATAACGCCCCAACGGGGCAACAAGCCTTCAGCCCAGGGCAGCACCCTGGGTATTATCGCCCGTCAATCCTCGCCCTGTAAGGGCAAAAGCACTATCCACACTTATTGCACGACAACGCCTCGCCTTCTTATCTTTCTATGTTTTGTACGATAACGCTTCGTTCTGAAAATTGCCGATATC
>JAZRVD010000108.1:0-6186 GCA_045598945.1 Bacteroidales bacterium
AAAAGCACTATCCACACTTAGTTCTACAAGTAGCTTGCAAAGACGTTGGAGTTTCTCTGGATTAGCAACAATAGTACGTATTTTATTGATGTACTATATCAACATGGAAGTTTTCCTCAACCTGATGCTGACATGCAAAAATACTCACGAAAATGGCAGACTCACCACCTGATAACACAAAAGAATAATAAGGGGGGGGCTTGCCATAAACACAAGTATAGCGTAATTTCTTACTATCAATGGATTAAACTATACGATTTGTGATTTGGCGGGCAGTAATAATAGCAAACAAACGGTGCAGTCTCTATAGGCTGCACCGTTTGTCTTTTCGCAACAGTTGTTTTCTTCTCGCTTCGGCATCGTGCAAGCTTCGCCTGCTCGCGGTTTCGGCTTATCAAAAACGTTTGTAGTATCTAACTAATGTGTTGCGATTATTTGTTGTTGCGTTGGCAATCTTTAGGAGTAACGCAGGTGCCGGAGGCACGGCAGACGAGTATCTTCTCCTCAAGCACGTCGGCGGCTGAGGCGCTGATGTCGGGACGGGTCTTGATAACTTTGTAAGCCTCGAAACTCATCTTGCGTGAGGTGTTGCCTACATGTGTTATCTCGCCGTAAGCCTCTATATAGTCTCCAGCGTATACAGGAGCCTTGAACTCTACCATGTCGTAGGCGCAGAATAGTCCTTCGTCGCCGTCTTGTATGATGAGGAGCTCGGTGGCGACATCGCCGAAAAGGTGAAGCATGTGGGCGCCGTCAACCAGGTTGCCGCCATAGTGTGCGTCTTTTGCACTCATGCGGACGCGTAGCATTGATTTTACTGCCATGTTTTTTGTTGTTTATGGTTATTTGATAATATAGTCAATCATTATGCCGCTGGTCATGACATGCTCTGGGGCTATCTCTCCAGTCTTTACTATCTCCTGGGGCTCAACGATAACAATGTCGGCTGCCGTTGCCATAAGTGGGCAGAAGTTGCATGCCGTTCCTTTGTATACGAGGTTGCCCATCTCGTCGCTGATGTTGGCACCTATGATGGCTACGTCGGCGTGCAGTGGTTTCTCAAGGAGGTACTCTTTCCCATCAACGGTTACTTTGTCTTTGCCGTTCTCTACGATGGTGCCTAAGCCTGTCTGCGTCAGCACTCCGCCAAGGCCGGCGCCGCCTGCGCGTACCTGCTCCGCTAAGGTGCCTTGTGGCTGCAACGTAACCTTCAGCTCGCCGGCATTCATCTGGTTGACGGTATTCTCGTTTGTTCCAATATGCGAGGCGATAAGCTCTTTGACTTGATGATTGGTTATCAATTTGCCCAATCCTACTTCGGGATATGCGGTGTCGTTGCTGATGATTTTCAGGTCTTTAACACCTTTGGCTACCAGTGCGTCGATAAGCTTCAGCGGTGAGCCAACACCAAGAAAACCACCTACCATAATGGTCATGCCGTCGTGGATCTTTTCGGCGGCTTCGTTTACGGTGACAAATTTACTCATAGTATGTATTTTTTATTATTGTTTTTCTTTTTCACTATTCTCTTCTTCCTCTTTCTTTCAATCTGCAAATATACCAATATTTTTACATTCTGAAAAAAATTTGTTGGTATCGGTATTTATATGTATTTTTGCAATCCGGTTTGTTGTGCTTGTATGGCTCGTCTTTTCGTTCGTTTACTGGCTTGATGACGTATGGCTTTTTATCATCGTTTATTTTGCACAAGGTGCTAAATATATGTTTCTTATGAAGAAATTATCGCTTTTTTTTGTTATTGCTTTTTTTGCTTCTTATGCTTTTGCACAAGATTTTGTGGCGCCTGTTGAACAGTGGGATTGCGAGGAGGTGCATGGCAGCAATTATCATGGGTATTCTTTCAACGAAGGTTGGGAGGTCGATTTTAAGGTGGAAAATCAAGATGGCAGATATTCTTTGACCAATGAAGATATCGCTCTTGTGGAGTCGTTGATACAAAAGCGTATCGCATACGTCAATCGCGAACATGAAAATCAAGATGGTATGTGCCCTATCATTGACGAGCATATCAGAAAGTATGAACGCCAGTATGTGGGCTTTACCGACATCGATGGCTTCCGTATCGCCTGGGTCAATTTCTTGTGGGACGAGACCTTGGGCGACAAGCTCTCGCAAGATATTATTCTTACCACTGGCGGATGTGGTAGATATTGGCATGTGAAGGTCAACCTCGACACCAAAAAGGTCTATGGCCTCGAAGTCAATGCTTCTGGCGAGGTTAGCTATCTGCCACGCGCCAAGAAGGCGGCTCCTCGTATCAGCCGTCCGGCTCCTGCCGACGAGCCTGTGCGTATCCGCAAGACTGGTATTATTCATTCTGAGGAAGAAAAGGTGTTTTAATCTTTTGCTATGGGTCTGCTTCGCTTTATTAACTCTATCCCTCTGGTCTCCAAATTCGCCAGGTTTGTCGTTGTCGGCGCTTCTGGAATGGTTGTAGATTACGGCTTCTTGATTATATTCAAGGAGTTGCTGTCTTTCCCAGAATGGTTGTCCCTGGCAATAGCTTTTGTGCTGGCTGCAACGTCTAATTATATCCTCAACCGAGTATGGACGTTCAAGAGTCATAACAAACAGGTGGGACGCGAGTATTCCAATTTTTTGATTATATCTATCGTCGGCTTGGGTATAACCGAGTTGACGGTATTTCTCTTTGGGGAATTTGAGTGGACTCAAGCGGTTATCGGCAATAGTTATAAACCCCAAATATATTTTTACATTAATAAGTTTATCGCTATTGTCATAACTACTTTGTGGAATTTCTTCGGCAATATGTTTATCACCTTTCGCAACCGCAATGCCAGCACATCGGCAGATGTTGACAATGCTGGTGAGGCAAGTGGTAGTGATGCCAATGCAAGTGGTGCAACGTTGACAGAAGAAGGTACTGAGGTGAAAGCTCTGGGTGAGGAAGATGCGGTGAAGGAGACGTCGATAGACTCGGTAGAAGAAGCGAAAGAGTCTGACAATAGCACAATAGAATAATGTTGTATAGTATGCCCTTCTCAAAATATATGAACATGAGCAGGGCTTTTCTCTTTCTGGTATTTTGTTTTTTGATAGTGCCGCCGGCTGTATATGCTGGCCGGTGGGACGACGACGATTGGTCTGACTATCCGTATGCTTATACTATGTCGGATTTGTCGGCATGGAATAGATATCCAACGCATGAGCTGTACCTTGCGGCTATGCATAATTTTGCAGCATCTTATCCGCAGCTGTGCCAGCTCGACACTATGGGCTTTTCTGTCATGGGACGGCCAATTCTTGTGGCGAGGATAGCATCTCGGCAATCTGTCAGCAATGCTTCGCCGCAGTTTCTATATTCTGCGGCTATACATGGCAACGAGATGGCAACCACTCTTATGGCTCTGCATCTTATCGACACACTGCTTGGCAGCTATGGCATCAATAGCTATCTGACTAATTTGGTAGACAGTGTTCAGATTTTTATTGCACCGCTTTCCAATCCCGATGGAGCCTACTTCCTTTCCGACAACGACCTCTCTTATGCTCAACGTTGCAATGCCAACGGCATAGACTTGAATAGGAATTTTCCAGATCCTTTTACATGTAGTTCTTCTGCTATCGAGCCTGAGAATAAGGCGCTAATATCTTTTATTGCCTCTCACCGTATTGTCCTCTCGGCTCACCTTCATGCTGGTGAAGAGGTGCTAAACTATCCGTGGGATAGCGAGAGATATTCTATGCTTAAACATCCCGACGACGCTTGGTGGAAGATGGTGTGCCAATCACTTGTCGCCATTGCGCGTAGGCATGACTCTTCGGCATTGACAAGTGTTGTACCATCGGGCTATATCGCTGGCGGCGACTGGTATGTTGTTAATTATGGCGCTCAGGACTACCTCAACTACTACTGCGGTGTGCATAATCTTACCATGGAGCTGTCGGAAGACAAGATGCCCGACTCCAATATGCTGTCTATTTTGTGGAACAGATACGCAGATATGCTTTTAGCGTATGTCTCTATGGCTCGGAAGCCTATACCGCATTGCGCTATGCCAGTCTATAGCGAGGCATACTACATCCCGTTTCCTAATCCTACCAATGGCTTTGCTTTTGTCGCTACGCCTTATGGGGTGAGGATAATAGATATGACGAAAGCCAGGCCTGGCGTCAATATCATAGAAAGTGACGGCAGAGCGTATAAGATAATAAAAATGTAGTGCTTATGTCTGTCGCTGTTGCCATACCTATGCTCGACGAATGGCAGAATGTGCCAAGGCTGATCAATAGCTTGCGTAGCCAGAGATACCAGCAGTTTTGCGTATATGTCTGTGTCAATCAGCCCGACGCATGGTGGTGCGAGGATAAGGATAGCGAACACTACAAGGTGTGTCTGCGCAATGCTGAGACTATGGCTTTTCTCCACCAGGTGAAGGATATAAGGGTAGAGGTGATTGACTGCTCTTCGCCAGGCAAGGGGTGGCAGGGAAAGAGAAAAGGCGTGGGCTGGGCAAGAAAACTCTTGATGGACAGGATAGTGCAGCAGGCCGGCAACGGTGGTATAATTATCAGCATGGACGCCGATACTGATTTTGACGAGTATTATTTTCAGTCTGTGGTAGACACCTTTTCGTTGCTACGGGGGTGCAATGCTTTGGCTGTGCCCTATTACCATAAGTTGCCAGCCGACGAGGATGCGGCGCGCCAAATGCTATATTACGAGTGCTATATGCGCCATTACCATTTGTCTTTGTTGAAGATAAATAGTCCCTATGCGTTTACTGCCTTGGGCTCTGCTATGGCGTTTACTACAGCGGCATATAGCAGGGTGGGGGGCATCACGCCGTTGCAGGGCGGTGAGGATTTCTATCTTTTGCAGAAGTTTGTCAAGACCTCGTCGTTGTACCTGTCTGCTGCTGGCGACTATGCTTCCCATGCTGTTGTTTTCCCATCGTGCAGGGTCTCCTATCGCGTGCCTTTTGGCACAGGACCGGCCGTGGCACTGTCATTAAAGGAGCTGCAATCAAAATATCCGTTTTATTCTCAACGTGCTTTTGAAGATGTCAGACAGACGTGTGCTTTGTTTCCTCGTCTCTTTCAGGCGGACGTGGACACGCCTATGACTGCTTTTCTTGCAGAACAGCTAAAGACGGACGATTTGTGGTCGTCGCTGAGAAAAAATTTCAAGAGTTCAGATAAGTTCGTTCATGCTTGTTACGAGCGTGTTGACGGCCTCCGTATTTTGCAGTATCTTCGCCATGCTGGCTACCCGTCGGATAAGCCTATATATAACGGAACGCCTCTTGATTTTGAATGGGATGCCATATCTTTGCTTGACGACTATCGCAACGCATTATGCGAGCGGGAAAGACAGCTATCACCCTCTTTCCTCTCTGCTGTTAACGTTTTTGCAAAGGGCAAAAGTCAATACGACATGTGATTGTTGCAAAGCAGCATCTTTTTTTATGCTTGTCCGTAAAGATGCACTTTGAGGGAATATTATATATAGCCTAACACTATTAAATTAAATGATATAAGTTGTAGCTAATGATCTGTAAGGGCAACAATTCTTCAGCCAGCCCAGCACCGGGGGTATGTTTGTGTGGTGAACTACGCCCTGTGCCGAAGGCTGCCGAGCTTGATGAGGCAAATGGCATAAGCATAAAAAGTATATAGCCACCTTTTCTTGCTTTTCCAAAGTATGCTTTCTATTATCGCATCAGTGTATTATCTATTTATATCTCAATAAATATATCAGTCTCCTTTCTTTTTATATATCCAAATGGTATACCTACTTTTGTTATACCGTGCAATATAGCAGACAGTAATATTTTTTTTATATATAAAAAAATTTGTATCTTTGCATTTTCGATATATCTCTATTATTCATGCAAATCAATTGTAACATATTGAAAAACACCTCGTTGTGGGGGGGGGGCTACTTAACCGCCACATAAACAACAACTTAATAATATAGCTTTGTCTCTCCGGCAAGCAGTGCCTTTATGGTGCTGCGTGCCGGATTTTTTTTATTTTTATCAATTCATAGACATTTTTATTATGAACATTAACAAGGTTTTTGCTCATTTCTGTGCCGAGTTTGCACTCCGCAAGGGTCTTATGACCGAGGACAATGTCCGCTTCTATTGGTTTTCTCGTATGTTGCAGCAGGATCCAGAGCTCAACAACTACACTCTCGAG
>JAZRVD010000109.1:0-5064 GCA_045598945.1 Bacteroidales bacterium
CTAAGACCGCTTGGCCTCCGACTTCGTCGACCTTGACGGGATAGGTGTGCTGAAACGTACCAGCATAGGTCCAACAGGTTTGCTGATGGAAGGTGAATATCTATCGGCAGAAGCCGCCAAGCAGATACTCGGCACATCGCAATATCTGCAATTTAGAGAGTACCACGACAAGTACAACAGAGCTTTGACGACCCTATGCGCAGGCACGCCAATACTTGGCCTGGTGGGTGGTAGTATATGGGCCATAGGCTCGGCAAACGATATAAGGCCACTATCGGTGATAGGCATCTCCTGCGTGGCAGGTGCGGCGGCGTGCCTGATATACGGCATTGTAGGCATGTCGGTCAACGACAGCAACATGGACAAGATTGTAAAGAGCTACAACAGAAACAACATGGCGCTAAACATTGGACTCAGCGGTCTGACACTAAACTTCTAAACAATGAGACATATAATGAGACATATCTTTTTTGCACTGCTGCTGGCGTTGGCGCTGCCCATCATGGGACAGACCACGCCAGACGGCGAGAAGCCCTTGCAGATAATGAGCAATTCACCATCGCGGCTGATGCAGGACGGCTATGTGCTGAGCGAAGAGAAGGCCATAGAGCTACTTGGCGAAGAGCGTTACCATGAGTTCAGCCGCCACTACGAGAACTATCACGACGGCAAGCTGCTTATGACTTGCGAGACCCCTATACTTGCAGTGTTGGGAGCAGGGGCTGTGGCTGTGGCAGCTCTCGACAAGAGCTACGACGGCAGCAAGAAACTATACCTGCTGGGCGGCGGTATGTGGTGCGTGGCGGCGGCAACGCTTACGGCAGGCATCATCATGAAGAACAAGGGCATGAGCAAGGCGTCGAAGATAATAGAGGGCTACAACGCTGGCGAGGTGAGCCTGTCGCTGAACGCAGGAGGGCTGACGCTACATTTTTAGGCACTATTCGTTGTGGTACTTCTCACCCTTTAATATGGTGCAAGCACGATAGAGCTGCTCTACAAAAAAGAGGCGCACCATCTGGTGAGTAAAAGTCATCTGCGAGAGCGCAACCTTGTCGTGGGCGGCGGCATAGACCGATGGTGCAAAACCATAAGCGCCACCGACAACAAAAGCAACATTGCGCGTACCGGCGTTCATCATCTTCTGCATATACGAAGCAAAAAGCATAGAGGTACGCTCCGTGCCATGCTCGTCGAGCAAAACAATACGGTCGCAGCCCTCCACCTTTTTGAGAATAGCCGCAGCCTCGCGTTGTCGCACATCGTCGGCGCTGGCGCCGCGCTGGTCTTTGAGAGCAGGTATCACCTCTATGTCGAAACGCACATAGTGCCTGAGGCGCGAGACATACTCGTCGATACCTTTTTGAAGATAGTCCTGGTCGGTCTTGCCGACAACAATAAGCTTGATATTCACGGCAAAGAGATGTTGCTTGAGTTATACCATACAGCACTGCAAAGATACATGTTTTTCCACTAACCCCACAGCCAGCAGCCTTATAAGCTACGCCTGACAAAAAAAATCCACACACATCATCATCAACTTTATAGAACATATTCGCCAATCAACGCTGATAAAGAACGCCGCCCGTCTGCTGTCTGCCAACGTGATAGCGCAGGCCATAGGGCTGATGGCGTACCCGCTGCTGTCGCACCTGTTCAGCACCGAAGAGTTCGGTCTGCTCAACCTATTCTTGTCGATAGGCAGCGTGGCAGTGCTTTTTGCTACATGCGAGTACCACTACGCCATAGTGCTACCTCGCAACGAAAGCCAAGCACGCTGGTGCGTATGCTATTCTGCAAGGGTGTGCATAATAGTATGCGCTGTTGTACAGCTGTTGTGCTTAATATTTAGACGACAGGCGGCAGAGCTCTTTGGCGCGCCAGAGCTTGAAAACTATCTACTGCTAATGCCAGCATATATAGGCATTACCGGCCTTTGGAACATAGCAAACTACTGGTATCTACGACAGACACAATACAAAACAATTTCCGCCTATCAGGTGTGCCAAAGCCTGAGCAACGCCACACTCAAGATAATAGGCGGAGTGGCACATATAGGTGGTTCGCTGCTTTACGCCACAGTGGTAGCTCCAGCCATGTCGATAGCCACCGTATTAAGCCGCCACCGTCTGCCCAAGCTGTCGCTATGGCACGACACCGAAGAGCGTGGCATACGCATGGCAGGCAAGCGGTACCGTTTCTTTCCCCTGTTCTCGTTGCCCAAGTCAGTGCTCGAAGCCCTGTCGTGCAACATGCCTGCCATGGTGCTTGCCCCTACCCTTGGCCTTGCAACGGTAGGACTCTTGGGCATGGCGCTGACATTGGCATACCGCCCTATCAACATCATCTGCTCGTCGCTCAACCAAGTATACTACCAACGTAGCGTACAAGACCTGCACTCCAACAAGCCGCTCGCGCCATTGCTACGCCGCCATATAGCCATAACGCTATGCTCAGCAGTACCACTGTTCGCACTGCTGTGGTGGTGGCTGCCGGATATATGCCAATGGCTATTAGGAACAGAATGGAGAGAGTGCGGCGTATACATACGCATGATGCTGCCATGGCTGCTGACAGTACTGCTGACAGTACCTCTCAACTACCTGCCCGACATCTTCGACAAGCAGCACGGCAGACTGATATGGCTGACAATAAGGATAGCCATGCAGATAGCATCGTTGGCGATAGGCGTTAGCAGTGGCAATGTAACACTGACAATAGCGCTGTACTTTGGCTGCGGTGCCGCCACACTGATAGGCGAGCTGCTATGGTATTTCCTTGGAATACTGAAACGACAACAGCGAACATCAGCATAACATCAATAAATCCAAAAGCAGTAATAAAAAAAAACGAGTCATCTTTTAACCAATTCAAAAATAAAAAAATCAAGACAATGAAAATCAAGACAACCAAACTTCTTGCCATCGCCCTGATAACGGCGACGACGATCTTTGCAGCGTGCAGCAAAGACGACACAGAGACAATCCAGTCGAAGAAAGAAAATATCGAAGCGAAGATTGTCGGCAAATGGAAGACTGCCACAATAAACGGCGTACCAGCCTACACCAACAACAAGACCGTTACGACATACAACAACGACAACACCGCCACCCTATCGCTCATCAACAGCCTTGGCAACAGTGGCTGGAGCAACAGACTGCCGTTTACCTGGAGTATTGACGGAAAGACAGTATGCAACAAATTTGTTGACACCGGCATATCACAATACAAAGACGCCATAACGATTGACGACAAAGAATTTTCGTACACCTACACCAAGACCGTCGACGCACAAGGCGTTGAAAACATACTGAATTTAAGCGTAGTAGCACAGAAGGTACTCGTCGACTACTCACAAGACATCGTCGGCTTATGGGAATGCACCGAGATGACCGGCACTGTAACCTACGGCGATGCCAACCACCGTATAAGCTACAGAGCAGACGGCACATACACCTATTTCTCGCTTGTAGAAGAACAGTGGGTACATGAAAACACCCTTAACGAATGGATAGTTGACGGCGACTGGATTGCAATGCGTTGGCAGAACAACGGGGAGGAAGTGGTAAACTACGAGTGTTGGGACATAGACTATATCAAGGATGGTGTGATGAAATGGTCAGCCCTTCGCGAAGACACCACAACAAACGAACCTTTTTATACAACATTCACCTGGAAGAAGATAGAGACCACGAGCACTAACGCATTCTAACAGCATACATTCTATCCAATAAGACATTCGGCTGGCTACAAGTATGAAAAAACATGTAGCCAGCCGAATAGTTTCTCTGCGTGTTTCAGCCAGAAAAAAAAAGACTTGCTCTATACAAAGGCGAAGAAACAGCGCAAAGTGATAACAAAGGAAATTTTCTATTACTTCAACCGCAATGTGTAATCGATTTTTCTTCCTTGCGGAATTGTCAGATCAAAAACATGTTCTGCCGCAAGATTCTGCCAAATGGCCTCACAGCCTCTTCGTCAAAGTATAGAGGATCGTCTTACCTTCTGGGATCACCAAGCTGAACCGCATTTTATTGGTGATCTTATCATACTCTGCCGTCATAAAATCTGGCAGTATCCCATCTGCAAGCATCCGTGCTGAAACAGGAGTTACCTCCATATCATCTTTGTCAATAGTGAGAGACACTTTTATCTTTGTTGAAGAATTATCATTAAAATCATATATATGATAATTATAATCACCACCACCTGCTACAATTTTTTCCGCAATATAGACAAAAGGGACATCAACCTTTATCGTGGTGGTGTCAGCATCTATCGTGATTGCAGCTCTGCCTCTACCGACACTCTCAAAATTGACAATAGTGGCAGAGTCCGAAAAGGTCATGTTGGACATGTCCACTTGATTCAAAACACCACCTATTGTTCTTCTCTGAGACAAAGGACCACCACTGCTTTGCTGTTTATCCACATCGTCGTCTTTGCTGCATGAAACGAAAGCGAATACGGTAAGCGCGAAGAGTGCATAAATGATTTTTTTCATAATTGGTCTTATGGATTTATTTTTGGGATTTTGTTATTATCTATAAATCTGCAACATGAGGCTATTACAACACAAATAAGGGCTTTACAAATGTACATTTTTTTTATTATATAGACGAAGGGCTTCGCCCCTATAACCCCATATATTCTCTTTCAGACTTTCTACTGTCTCTTTTTAGGGGCTTCGCCCCTATTACCCTACATACTTTCTTTCTGCTTGCACAGAAAGAAAGATGCAACGCTGTACTCAAATCCCTAAAAATAACATCTTACATGCCTAAGGCGTGCGAACTCGATGCATCGCATCTCAAACAAGCACGCCTCTTTACGGCATTCCAGATGTTATTTTTTTTACGGAATTTTTCGCAAGGCGAAAGTAGCTGACGCACCAAGACTGTAGTAGAATAACCGGCCAAATGCCACAACAAAAACCAGCCAAACACCACAACATAAATCGGCCAAATGCCACAACAAAAACCAGCCAAATGCCACAACAAAAATCAGCCAAATGCCACAACAAAAACCAGCCAAATGCCACAACAAAAATCAGCCAAATGCCAC
>JAZRVD010000110.1:0-30817 GCA_045598945.1 Bacteroidales bacterium
TTTTTTTATAAACTTGTTAATTCGTTGTTCTTCTGCATAATAATCCCAGTAAATCATATTTTATATAATAAATAACTAATTATAAATTAGCAAAATAGGTATAAATATAAAAAAAAAAAATTATTAACAAATATGAATACAAAAGAAATTATTCCTATAGCATGTGATCATGCAGGATATGAATTGAAAAATGTTGTAAAACAACATCTTGAAATGATGGGTTTTGAAGTACTGGATTTTGGTACAAATAGCAGTGAAAGCGTAGATTATCCAGATTTTGCTCATCAAGTGGGTGTAGTAGTCAACAATGCTAAGTATCAGCGTGGTATAGTTATATGTGGCAGTGGCAATGGTGTTCAGATGACGGTAAATAAGTATCCTTATGTACGTTGTGCATTATGCTGGAATGTAGAAATTGCTCATCTTGCTCGTCAGCATAATGATGCTAATATCCTTTCTATGCCTGCACGTTTTATTTCTAATGAACTTGCATTGCAAATTGTTGATGAGTATATCAATACTCAATTTGAGGGTGGCAGACATCAGCGTCGTGTTGAAAAAATTAATAAGCTATTGAAATAGATGGTTAATGTAGATATTCTAAAAAGAGTTTTTTCTTGTATTGACAATACTTCTCTTAATTCAACAGATACAAATGAAAGTATAAGAAATTTTTGCGACAATACATTGCTAAAACATTCAAAAAAACTTGGTATTGACAAAGTTGCATCAGTTTGTGTTTTTCCTGTATACGTAGGGTTGGCTCATTCTATATTGCAAAATTCTTCTATCTCTGTTGCTACTGTTGTTGGCTCTTTTCCTTATTCGATGACTCCTATTGAAGTTAAATTAAGTGAAGTTGACTATGCTATTTCAAAAGGTGCTGACGAATTGGATATGGTTATAAACAGAGGTATGTTTTTTGATGGTGATTATAAAAATGTTGCAAGAGAAATGGAAATGGTTAGAGAGAAAGCAGAAAAAAGAATATTGAAGGTAATTTTAGAAACAGGTGAACTTAAATCTATTGAGAATATTCAACATGCGTCTAAATTAGCTATAGAGTCTGGTGCCGATTTTATAAAGACATCGACAGGTAAATCTTCTGTAGGGGCAACAATAGAAGCTGCTGACGCTATATTGCAAGTTATTTATAATTATTATAAAAATTTTAACAAATTGGTTGGATTAAAGGTTTCTGGAAGGGTATCTACAATAGAAGATGCTTTGGTTTATGCCAATCTTGCAATAAAGTATTTTGGTGTAGAATATATTAATAAACAGTATTTTAGAATTGGAACAAGTAAACTAACGGATTCTTTGTTTCAATTTTTAACATAAAAAATACTTTTTTCTTTATTTTTTTTTGTTACTTTGCAATATTTTATTTGTGTGCTTTATGTATAATGCATACATAGTTATGTAATAAAGAATTATTTTTTATGAAACCTTTACAACAAAAGCTTGCTCGTTATACAACACCTCAAGAGGCTAAACAAAAAGGCATCTATCCATATTTTACTCCTATTTCTTCTGAACAAAATACAGAGGTTATTGTAAATGGAAAAAAAGTTTTGATGTTTGGTTCAAATTCATATTTGGGTTTAACAAATCATCCTAAGATTAAAGAAGCTGCTAAGGCTGCTATTGATAAATATGGTTCTGGATGCGCCGGATCGCCTTTTTTGAATGGTACTTTGGATATCCACATTCAATTACAAGACGAACTTGCTGATTTTCTCGGTAAAGATGGTGTGATGCTTTTTTCTGCAGGTTTTCAGGCTAATTCTGGTGTAATTCCTTGTATCACAGGTCGTAATGACTATGTTATTTTTGACGAGAGGGATCATGCTTCTATTATGGAAGGTAAAACTATAAGTTTTGCAACTGCTTATAAATATAAGCATCGCAATATGGAGGATTTAGAACGTGTGTTAAGTAAGATACCTATTGAGGCTTCTAAACTTGTAGTCTCTGATGGTGTCTTTTCTATGGAAGGTGATATTGCTGATATTCCTCGTTTAGTAGAGTTATGCAATTCTTATCAAGCTACTTTGATGATTGATGAAGCTCATGGCTTGGGTGTGCTTGGAAGAGAAGGTCGTGGCACATGTGACCATTATAATCAGCTGCCTAATGTAGAATTAGTTATGGGTACTTTTTCTAAATCATTAGCATCTGTGGGTGGCTTTATTGCTTCAGACAAAGAAACAATTAATTGGATGAAACATAATGTCCGTCCTTATATCTTCACTGCCTCTATTTCTCCCGCCTCTACTGCTTCCGTTATTGAAGCTTTGCATATTATGCGTTCTGAACCAGAGCGTCAGCAAGCTTTGTGGGATATAACAAGCTATGCTCTTAATTCATTTCGTACTCTTGGCTTTGAAATAGGCAATACAGAAACACCTATTATTCCTCTTTTTGTTAGAGATAATGAAAAGACTTTTATTTTAACACACATGCTTTTCGAAGAAGGCATTTTTGTTACTCCTGTCATCGCTCCTGCTGTTCCTTCTCACGACACCCTCATACGTTTTGCACTTATGGCTACACATTCTCGCAGTCAGGTTGATTATGCTGTGGATAAAATATATAATTGTTTTAAGAAACTTAATATCTTGTGATTTATGTCTTTAAGTATTGTTGAAGTAAACAAACGTCATTTGTTGAGAAAATTTATTGCGTTCCCTAACAAACTTTTTAAAAACAGTCCTACTTATATTCCACCGCTATATTCTGATGAATATAATTTACTTACAAAGAAAAATCCATCTTTGGAACATTCTACGTGTAAGCTTTTTCTTGCATACCGTGATGAAAAAATTGTAGGCCGTGTTGCTGCCATTATTAATAATTTGGCTAATGAAAGATGGAATAGAAAATCTGTTCGTTTTGGATGGTTCGATTTTGTTGAAGATTATGACGTTTTCTCTATACTTATAGAGAAAGTTATAGAATATGGTAAAGAGAATGGGATGACGGAAATAGAGGGCCCGATGGGATTTAATGATATGGACAAGGAGTGCTGGGCTATAGATAATTTTGATGCTCGTCAAAATATTACAA
This sequence comes from Bacteroidales bacterium, assembly GCA_045598945.1. GTDB lineage: Bacteria > Bacteroidota > Bacteroidia > Bacteroidales > P3 > Colimorpha. Next base: position 3,070 of record JAZRVD010000110.1, read on the forward strand.
CATTATATAATCCAGAATATTATATAAAATTTATTGAGAGAAAAGGCTTTGAGATAAAATGTCGTTGGATGCAGCATGTTATGCCTGCAAGTCAACCTATTCCTGACAAGGTCGCTCGTATAAATAGTCTTATACAGGATAAATACCATGTTCGTCCTGTTATATTGAAGAGTAGAAAAGAAGCAAGTTTATATGCTATCAATTTCTTTCATACGTTAAATAATGCTTTTAAGGATTTGTACGGATTTGTTCCTCTTACTGAAAAGGAGATAAAGGTTTACGCTGCTGAATATTTCAAATATGTTAATTTAGATTTTGCTAATTTTGTTGTCGATGAGAATAACAATATTATTGCTTTTGGTGTTGCTATTCCAGACTTAAATGATGCGTATCGCAAGGCTAAAGGACATATTTTCCCATTTGGCTGGTATCATATTCTTAAAGCTTTTCGTAAATTCGATACAATCGATTTGTTGTTAAATGGTGTTGACCCTTCATGGCAAAAACGTGGAGTCCATTCTATTTATTATTCTTTTATGAATAAAATGGCTATCGCACATAATGTTAAAACGGCATATAGCAACCCTCAGATTGTAGGTAATGAAGCTGTTAAAATATGGAGTACGCAATATAAAGCTGAACCGTTGATGCAACGTGCTGTTTTTGGAAGAAATATATAAAAAAAGGCGCTTTTGGCGCCTTTTTTCAACTCTTATAGTAATCTCTTAGGATATTTACAAACCAGTTGCCTGGCAGGATCCTTTTTACTATTACTGAAAGCCATTGTTCTCCTGTTGCAACTACATATCTAAGATGTGGCTTTTTTGTGTTTATTATTTTGTTTATTTTTTTAGCAAGTTTTTCTGGTTTTAGACCATTATTCTCGCTTTTTTCTATTAGATCTAAACTTGTTCTAAATATCGAACCGTAATCTTTATCATTCAATGTTGCAACAGAGTTCTTTCTTGATGACGTAAAGTTTGTTGCAAAGTCTCCAGGTTCTACCATAGATATTTTTATACCAAATCTTTTTACTTCTGTCGCCAAAGCTTCGCTAAAACCCTCTATTGCAAATTTCGACGCAGAATAGTATCCTTGATATGGTAGCCCCATTATCCCTCCGATAGAACTAAGATTTATAATCTGACCTTCTCTTCTTTCTCTCATGTACGGCAATACAGCTCTGCAGAGGTTTACGCAACCATAAAAATTCGTACCTATTTGATTGTCAATTTCTTCATCAGTAGCTAATTCTATTGACCCTCCAATGCCCATTCCAGCATTGTTTATCAATACGTCTATCTTGCCCTCTTTTTCAACAATCTCCCCTACCCTCTTTCTTATTTCTTCACTGTTTCGTATATCTGTTGAAATATAATGTATCTTTTCATCTTTCATCTCTCTTCGACAGATACCATAGACAGTATGTCCGTTGTCTGATAGATATTTTGCTGTTGCCTTCCCAAATCCTGAAGACGCTCCCGTTATTATTATAACTTTTTTCATGTCTTTTTAATTATTTTGCAAAGGTACTAAAATTGCTTAATATATGCTATATTTTGTTTTATTTTTGTATTTTTGCAAGTTAATAATTTTATGAATACTTCTATTATAAATAGTATTGATGCCTTTATTCGTAAGTTTTACTTAAATCAACTTATAAAAGGCATTATCATTGTTGCAGCTCTTTCTTTGGTGTTGTTTTTGACAATGATCTTTTTTGAATATTTCAACTATTCTTCTTCTTTTGTTCGTGCTTTAATGTTTTGGAGTTATATAGTTGTAACACTGTTAATTGTTATAATTTATATAATACGTCCGGCACTTAAATATTTTAAATTGGGAAAATGTATCTCATATCAAGAGGCTGCCGTTATTATTGGCCAGTTTTTCCCAGAAGTCAAAGATAAGCTCTTAAACCTTTTACAGCTTCAAGATATGTCGGATGTTGAAGATAATCAGTTGTTGTCTGCAAGTATACGGCAGAAAACACTTCAACTGTCCCCTATCCCCTTTTCTAATGCTATTTCTTTTTCTGTCAATAAGAAATATCTCAAATTTCTTATTCCACCTTTTCTTATTTTCTTCTTATTGTTATTGATATTTCCTTCTTTTATATATGATTCGTCAGAACGTTTAATCAATTACAATACTTTTTATCAAAAGCCAGCTCCTTTCCAATTCTTAATAACAAATGATTCTCTTGTCGCTTTTCAACAGCATGACTTTTTATTAAATGTTTCGGTAGAGGGAACTGCTTATCCTGATGATGTGTATGTAGTTATTGATGATATTGAATATAAAATGCAGAAACATTCTGCTAATTCATTCTCTTTTTTGTTTGCTCAGCTGCATCATTCTATTGATTTTCAATTAAAGGGTGCGTCGGTTTTCTCTTCACAATATCATCTTTCTGTGATTCCTAACCCTTCGATTATTGACTATCAAATAGTTATTGCACCACCACTTTATACTGCAATGCCTGTCCAAAATCTTTCTAATCAGGGTGATATCATTGTTCCACAAGGAACATTAGTCAAATGGTCTTTCTTAACTCGTGATGTCGATTCCTTGTGCTTCATATTTAATAATAAATCGAATATTTATGTTCCAGAGGCTAATGGTAAGCTTTCTGTATCGCTAAAAGCTATGCAGACTTCATCGTATGCCTTTTTCGTTGTGAATAATATTAATCATCATTCTGATACTCTTCAATATACACTTTCTGTTATCCCTGATGCTGCTCCTTTAATTGCTGTTGCTGAATCTAAAGATTCTATCCTTCCAAAAAAACGTTTTTTTCATGGTAGGATAAAAGATGATTATGGGTTCTCTCAACTTCAATTTGTTGTTGTTAAGACTAATACAGATGATACATCAATCCATCAAAAAATGCTGTATCCTCTTTCTATCTCTGCTGAAAATACACAAGAGTTTTACTATTCGCTTAATATTGATGAATTACATCTCATGCCAGGTGATAATCTACAATATTATTTTGTTGTTTGGGACAATGACGCTATTCATGGTCCTAAATCTACTTCTTCTCAATACTTCTCTTTTTCTGTTCCGTCAGTTGATGAAATAGAAAACATTATAGCTGAAAACTTTTCTCAAGTTGTATCGCAAGCTCAATCGTCTATTTCAGAATTACAAAGTATTCAAAAAGAGATAGATGAAATTATGCAAAAATTAGTTAACAAAAACGAGCTTTCATGGCAGGATAAAAAGCAACTTCAAGATTTACTTGATAAACAAAATAAAATAGAAAAGGAAATAAAAGATATACAACAACAATTAAATGAAAGTACTTCTTTTGAACAAGATTATCTTAATCAAAATGAACAAATTATTCAAAAACAAGATGAATTAAATAAGCTTTTTAATGAAGTGTTGAGTGATGAGGTTAAAAAAATGATGAGTGAGATAGATAAGCTTATTAATGAGAATGAAAAGAAAAATATTCAAGAAAAATTAGAAAACCTTAAAGTTGATAATGAACAACTGGAAAAACAAATTGACCAAGACATCTCTTTGTTAAAGCAGTTAGAATTGGAAAAAAAGGTCGAATCGGCTGTACAAAAGGCAGAGGCATTAGCTAAAGAACAAAACGAATTGTCTCAAAAGTCTTTACAATCTGAAAAAAATGAACAACAATCCCTGCTAAAAGAACAAAATCAGTTGTCTGATAAATTCCAACAATTGAAAAATGATATCAGACAAATTCAACAAGACTATAAGAATCTTGATAATAATAATGATTTCAAAATCGATAATAAGCTTTTGAAATCAATTGATAGCAATCAGTCTGATGCTTATAAAAAATTAGAAAAAGGTAAGAATAAGGACGCCTCTAAATCGCAAAAATCTGCAGCTGAAGAAATGCAGTCTTTGTCTAATAGTCTTGCTCAAGAGCAGATGAGAATGGAACAGGAAAATCTGGCAGAGGATGCTGAAATGATACGTAGACTGCTCAAAAGTCTTGTTACTCTATCTTTTCATCAAGAATCGCTAATATCTTCTGTCAACACAACGTTTATACAAGATCCTAAATATCAAAACATTATATTTGAGCAAAATAAAATTAAGGCTGATTTTGGCAATATTGAGGATTCGCTGCAAGCTATCGCCAAACGCCAAATAACCGTTGCATCGGCAATCAATAAAGATATTGGAAATGTTAATACATATATCTCAAAAGCATTACAAGGTCTGCTTAAGTATAATCAATCTTTTTATGGTGGTGCTAAAAATAATAATGCTGCTTCCTCAATGCAGTATACTATGACTGCAATAAATAATCTTGCTCTTGTTCTTGCTGAATCGTTGGATAATATGCAAAACCAAATGCGCCAAAATTCTCAGCAACAAAAACAAGGCAACTGTAGAAGACCTTCTCAAAATAGAAGACAAGGCTCGTGCAACAATCCTGGAAATAATAAGCCTTCGGTGAAGTCAATGAAACAATTACAAGAAGAGCTTAACAAGCAGATGGAGTCTCTAAAAAAAGAGATGGAAAAGAATGGCAATAAGCCTGGCGATGGTCGTAGAAAGATAGGTGAGGGCAATTCTATTAGTGAAGAATTTGCTAAAATGGCCGCACAGCAACAAATGATCAGGAAAATGATGCAAGAGTACGGACAGCAACTTAAACAGCAAAATGCCAATAATACACAGCTTTTTAGAGATATTGAATCTATTCTTAATCAAATGGATCAAACTGAGACAGATCTTATTAATAAAACCATTTCTCAACAGACAATGATGCGTCAGAAACAGATTTTAACACGTATGCTTGAACATGAAAAAGCTGATATGCAACGTGAAAAAGATAACCGTAGGCAATCTCATGAAGCTGTAGAGCAATATCGTGTCTCACCATCAGATATTAATTCTATTGAATTGCTTAAAAAAAATAATTCTCAATTATTTCATGTTGTCCCTCCATCATTGACACCTTTTTACAAGTCGAAAGTTAATAGTTATTTTTATCAGTATTAATATAGTTTATAAAATGTGTATTTCTTTTTGCCGTTTCTCCATTCCTTTTTCTTATTTTTGTAAATTGTATTATATATAATTTTTATGAAAGAACGTTTTGTTATTCAATCTGATAATCAGGGTATTGTATCTGCTGAGGAGTTTGTTTCTTCATTCTGTGATGAGATGCATATTACTAATTATCTGGCAACTATATCAATTGCTGTATCAAAAGCTGTATATAATGCTGTATGGTATGGTAATGCTGGTGATGCAAACAAACAAGTTGTGATAGAGTGTGGCAGCTGTAAGGGTGGGGTGTTCTTTTCTGTCAAAGATGAAGGTCTTGGATTTAATTTTAATGATTATGGAAATTTCCCTGACGAAGAGGGTAGGGGAGATGGTATTTATATGATGAAAATTCTTTCTGATAGAATGATGTATTTTGATGGTGGTAGTATGGTTAGATTAGAATTTGATGTCGCTGGATTAAATCAAGCTGAGTCTATTGCCAGGTGTTCTAAGTTAAGTCGTTTTTATGAGCGGCATGTGGTTAAGGTCTAAAACTTGATTTCTATGCGAGCTTTTTTGCTCGCTTTTTCTTTATATGTTTTTATTATATAAAGTAAATTATCAAAAAGATATCTTTGACTTAATTATTTTGGCTGATTTTGATTAATTTCTGTTGTTATTGTGTTGATAAACATTACAATACGTTTGTTTCGCACTAATCATACATTTTATTCTAATATTCGTTTTAACCCTTTTTTATATGTCAATATCTTTTTTAAGTGAAAATGACGATTTTTTTATTGAAGATTTCAATAAAATAAAAAAATGGATTACAAAAGTAATTCAAGAGAATAATTGCAGGGTGGGTAATATTAATTATTTTTTCTGCTCAGATGAATATTTATTAAATGTTAATAGAAAGTTTCTAAATCATGATACTTATACAGATATTATTACTTTTGACTATGTAGAGTGTAATCGAATATCTGGCGACATATTGATAAGTGTAGATAGAGTGAAAGAAAATGCTAAAACTTTTGCTATTCCTTTTTCTGATGAATTAAAGAGAGTTGTAGTTCATGGTGTTTTGCATTTGTTGGGGCAAGGCGATAAAACTGATGAAGAGGCATTGGTTATGCGAAAGCTGGAAGACAATGCTCTCTCTTTATGGATTACAATAGTTTAGGGTTTTTGTTTCGCATGGAACATCATATAATATGATGTACTTTGTGCTGTTTTTTTTGTTTATTTATGCATTATAATGTTATAGTAGTAGGAGCAGGTCATGCGGGCGCGGAAGCGGCAATGGCTTCTGCTCATCTTGGTGCAACAACACTATTGATTACTCTTAATTTAGATTCGATATGTCAAATGTCATGTAACCCCGCTATGGGTGGCGTGGCTAAAGGACAGATTGTTCGTGAAATTGATGCTATTGGCGGTATGTCTGGAATTGTTACAGACAATGCGATGATTCAATTTAGAATGTTGAATAAGTCAAAAGGTCCTGCTATGTGGAGCCCAAGGGCTCAATGCGATAAAGCTCTTTTTGCTTCTTTATGGAAAAAAACTCTTGAATCAACACCTAATTTACATTTATGGCAAGATGAGGTTGTTGCATTAAAAATTAATAAGGGTAGGGTAGAAGGTGTCTTTACTCGTTTAGGTGTCTCTTTTGATGCTGATGCTGTTATATTGACTAATGGCACCTTTCTTAACGGTAAAATTTTTATTGGTGAATATTCTTCAGTAGGTGGTAGAATTGGTGAGTACGCAGCACATGGTCTATCTGAGCAGTTGCTCTCGCTGGGCTTCCAGGTAGAACGTCTAAAAACAGGCACTCCTGTTCGTGTCGATGGTAGATCTATTGATTTTTCTAAATTAGATATTCAGCAAGGTGATGATATTCCGCAACGTTTTTCTTTTACTAACACGCCAGCTCTTTCTATACAGATGCCTTGTTATATGGCATATACAAATACTATCACGCATGATATTCTAAAAACAGGCTTTGATAAGTCTCCTTTATATACTGGCCGTATTCAGGGGCATGGACCTCGTTATTGTCCTTCGATTGAAGATAAGATTGTCCGGTTTGCTGACAAGTCTCGTCATCAATTATTTGTAGAGCCAGAAGGCCGTAATACTAATTCCTATTATATTAATGGTTTTTCTTCTTCGCTACCTTTAGATGTACAGTTAGATGCTTTGCATTCAATCGTAGGGTTTGAAAATGCAAGGATATATAAGCCAGGATATGCCATAGAATATGATTTTTTCCCTCCTACTCAGTTGAAATATACTTTGGAGACAAAAAACGTTGACAACTTATTCTTTGCAGGACAAATTAATGGAACTACTGGGTATGAAGAAGCTGCATGTCAGGGTTTAATGGCAGGAATTAATGCGTATCAAAAAATAAATGATAGGTCTGCTTTTGTTCTAAGTCGTTCTCAAGGATATATAGGTGTGCTGATTGACGATTTGGTTTCTAAAGGTGTTGATGAGCCTTATCGAATGTTTACTTCTCGTGCTGAGTACCGTATCCTTTTACGTCAAGATAATGCCGATCAGCGTCTTACTCCATTGGCATATAAGATTGGTTTGGCCTCAGAAGAACGTCTTCGTAGAGTTGAAGAAAAAAATAGTAATTTTAAGGTTTTGTCTGATGTAATTCGTAATACTTCTGTCGCTCCAGCAGAGGTAAACGATTATTTACTGTCTCGTAATTCTCCTGTTATTCAACAACGTGTTAAGGCTCATAATCTATTGTTACGTCCAGAATTATCGATAGATGATATCTTGAATATGTCAGAATCTGTACGAGATAGTTTTAAGGGGATAGATGAATCTTATCAGCAAATGGTTGCGGAATCTGTGGAAATAGAATTGAAGTATGAACGCTATATAGAAAAAGAACAGGAAGTGGCAAATCGTATTTTGAAATTTGAGAATGTTCAAATACCTGATGATATTGACTTTTTTTCAATATCATCATTATCATACGAGTCGCGAGAAAAACTAAACAAGATGCGTCCTAAAACGATAGGGCAGGCATCTCGTATCACTGGTATTTCTCCTGCTGATGTTTCAGTGCTACTTATTCTGTTGGATTCAAAGCATTAATTAGATACTATGTTTCACATGAAACGGATTAGGTAACTGTTTGATTATATTGTATGAGTGTATAAAATAAAAGCGAGTTTATGTTTTGAAACTCGCTTTTTTCTTATATTGATAAAATGTATTTTTTACTTTCAGCCCCGATATTAAATATCAAATCAAGTACGCTTAAGTTGGGGTAAAAGGGTAATCTGTCTTCAAATACTTGATGGTATTTTTTGTATGTTGTATTGTCTTTATCTCTTTTGGGCGAAAAACGCGTTCTATAATCATTCTCTGGATTATATGTTTTTTTATATTCCGAGGTGTATTCGATTTCTGTCTCTATTTTAAGTATATTCAAGATTTCTTTTAGGATAGAATTGTTTATTTCAAGTAGTGTGGCATGTCTGTTTTCAAGTATCGTTCTGAATTTGTCGCTATAGTATATAAAATAAGGTGAAGCACTGTATGCTGATTGTATCGCTCTCCAGTGCTGTATGTTCCATGGTTCAGAATATGATAGGAGTATAGTGTCTGTTGTGCTGTGATTGCCGTAAGGTTTGCTTGTGTGTACATGCAGACTCATTTTTCCATTGCTGGTTAGTATCTCACATCTATTGCGATATGTTTGTTTGGGATATGTCTCTTTGGCTTCAATGAATATTTTTCTCTCTTTGGCTATTATAGACATATAGTCTATTGGTGGCATATATGCTGTTGGCAGTATTTTTATATCGTCCACGTTACTTGTCAATAATTACAGATATTAATTCGTCGTTTTCAAAGTAAAAGTCAATGTTGTTGTAGAAACTTACACATCTCTCTCCCCAATCTTCAATTTCTGTATCATATTCTGTATATCCATTTGCTCTCATAAGTGCTATTATGTTTGTCTCGTTTTCTTCGAAAATCTTCTTGTCAAATAGTTGCGCCTCTTCGTTGGATATGTCTATTCTTGTCAGTTTTGGCGCTTCGCCTTCAAAGAATAAAGTATAGTCGTCATAGCTCATTATTGTGGTTGGCTCATCAAAGGCATTGTCTATAACTTCTACTTCTGCCGCCTCACCGAGTAACAGAATTATTTTTTCTATTGGCATGTCGAAGGTAAGCTCTCCGATGCCTTGTCCTAATTTAATGATTGGTTCCATGATTTGTCTTTTTTTGTTTTTACAAAAGTACATATTTAATTTTTTATTTGCAAATTCTTTTAGGGAATGATTATGTGTATGGGTAGATGGTCACTGATGCCTTTGTTGTATTTATATCCTATATATGTACGTTTGGGCTTGGTTCCAAGATATTTAATGTCTTTTTCCAATATATTGGTAGTATGATATACCGCACCATGACATTTTTCGCATCCTATTCCTATAATATTGTCGATTAATTGCCATGTTCCATGATAATTATAACTTCCATCGTATGTTGGTATGGTGTCTATTAGATTGCGTATATTGGTAGATGGTATGATGTTTTTTAACTCTTCGTATGTTGTGTTAAAGTCTCCAATGGCTATTATTGTTGATGTAGGATGTGTGGTGTATAGTGAGTCCATTGTTTTTGATAGAATGATTGCTATTTCTCTGCGATGATGGTCTGATAATGCTCCACCAATTTTTGATGGCCAGTGATTTATAAATGTATATATTGTATCGCCTTTTTTATCGACGAAGCATGCCATGAGAATATCTCGTGTGTAATAGTTGCTCAGGCTGTCGCTTACGTTTATTGGTTTTTCCTCAACCAAGGTGTATTTTTTTCTTTGATATATTAGTGCACAATCTATACCTCTTTTATCTGGCGAGTCATGGTGTATTATACTATAGTCCATTTTTCGTAAAGGTGTTCCATATATCATGTCTTCAAGTACTTCCCTGTTTTCTACTTCTGCTAATCCTATAATGTCAGGAAATTGCATGGCGGCAATTATTTTTACTATATTGTTTCGTTTGTTTTCATATTTTGTTTTGTTCCAATGTCGCGCTCCTTCTGGCGTAAATTCATCGTCATTTATTGTGGAATCGTTTTTGGTGTCGTAGTAGTTCTCAAGGTTCCAAAATGCTATATGTGTCTGCGCTTTCGTGCCGTTTGGAATGACTATTAGGATAATAATTAATACAGATAGTATATTTGTGAGTATGGTTTTTGTTGTCATGTATTGGTATTCTATTTTGCAAGTCTATAAAAAAGTATTAAATTTGTAAAATAACTAATAACTTTTTTTCTTATGAAACATTCCGTAAAACAATGGTTTCAAGTTACAAGATACTGGTCTTTCCCTGTATCTACTATGCCAATTCTGGTAACTTTTGCTTATTATTGTAGCATTCATCAAGTGGATTTTAATTCATTGCTACTTGTCAAGGTGCTTTTATCTTTGCTGGCAGTTGTTATTTTGCATGCTGCGGGTAATGTTATAAGCGATTGGGCAGATTTTCGTTATGGTGTGGATAATGAACAGTCGTTTGCTGTTCCTAACCTCGTATATAATTATTATACGCCTAAGGAGTATTTGGTTTTCGGTATAATATTGTTTTTAGTTGGTATTATACTTGGCTTTGTATTAACTTATTTTTCTGGATGGGGATTACTTGTTATAGGTGGTATAGGTGTTTTGTTAACAGTCTTTTACTCGTTTCTTAAGTATCATGCTTTGGGCGATTTGAATATTTTTATGGTTTTTGGATTATTGATAGTTATGGGTTCTTCGTATGTAATTATGGGGCAGTTTCGTCTGGATGCTTTGTTTTTGGCTGTGCCGATTGGTATTGTAACGGTCTCAGTTTTGCATGCTAATAATACTCTTGATATTGAAAGCGACAAAAAAGCGGGCATTAAAACTTTTGCAATGTTGTTAGGTGGCAAAAAATCTGTATCGTTGTATATTTTATATATGATTATACCTTTTCTTTTTGTTATAATTGCCGTCGCTTTTGGTGGCTTACATTGGTTATCTCTTGTGTCTTTGCTGTCTTTTGGTTTGGCAATCAAGAATATAAAGAAGGTGTCTCAATATGTTTCCCAAGGAACAAGTGCTTTAGTTGGCTTGGATCAGATGTCGGCAAAACTTCAATTAGCTTTTTCTGGCATGTTGGCTATAAGTTTATTTGTTGCATCTTTATTATAATCTAATGAAAACAAAGCTCATTATTTCAGTAGTTATTGCTGCTATAATTTGGTTTTATATGTTTAGTCCATGGACTGCTGGACTAACAAATTTTTGGTTGAATATGTCATGCGCGGCGATAGTGCTGTTGTCTCTTTCGTATTTTTTCTATTTTAGACGGACATGCGTTTGGAGTAATGATGGAAATAAAGCATATAGCATCGTTGCTTATTTTTTGGGAGGTATATTGATTGCTGCAATTTTATGGGGTGTGTTTTGGATTGGAGATAAATTGTCAACATTGATGTTTGATTTTGCACGGCCTCAGGTCGATGATGTATATTCATTAAAAAGAGGTTCTTCCCCTTTTGTTATTGCTCTATTGTTGTTATTGATTGTAGGCCCTGCAGAGGAGTTGTTCTGGCGTGGTTATGTGCAACGTACATTGTGTTGTATTTTTTTGTCGAAAAAATATTCTCAAGATTTGGCCTTTCTTATAACTACTTTAATATATACATTAGTTCATATTTGGTCGTTTAATTTTATGTTAATTATGGCGGCCTTTGTTGCAGGGAGTATATGGGGGTTGTTGTATAGGTTTAAGCCCTCATGGCTTCCTGCGTTAGTGGTTAGTCATGCCGTGTGGGATGCTTTGGTATTTGTCATATTGCCGATATGATTATATGAGGATGACGGTGGTCATCCTTTTATTTTTGGGGCTTGGTGGTTTTATATATCTTCATTTGGCATTTTGAACAATCAAAGCAGAGTAAAAAGTAGTTGTGATTGTTCTCAAGTATGAGTTTATCTTGAAATGATTTTGAAACAGTTTTGTTGTTTTTGTGCTGAAGACATTGTTTAAGCTCGTAGCGTATGCAGTATTTTGTTGTCATTAAAGCTTTATGCTCGTAGTCTTTTGATAAGTCTATGCCATCTTCTATCTCTTCGGCTCCTCTCTTTTGGTAAAATTGTTGCGCTTTTTGGTTTACGATGTTATAGCTGTAATCTAATTTTTTATCAAGATATGGTGATGATATTTTTTCTGTTAACCTTTGATGCAATTGATGGTTTTCGTGAAGTCGCGTAGTTAGGTAAAGTTCTTGTAGTAAGGTGCATGCCTCTCTGCGGAGTTCGTTAAGTGTTGATGTTTTTATGTGGTATGTTGTTGTAGTATTATCTATATATTGTTTTGCCTCAAAGATGGTCTCCCCATATTTACTTAGTTGTGTTTCTGTTTGTAATCGTGCTTGTTCTGGTTTGATAGCTGGTATTTTTTCTATATCTTTTGTTGCTATTGCCTTGTTGCCGTATTCATCGCTTATTGATAGGGATATGCCATTAGGCGTTTCGTTAAATACTATTTTGATTGGTATTTTTCTTATCGCTGTTTTCCTATGTAGTGTTTTCTCAAATTCGCTATCGTTGTTTCTATAGATTACGGTTCCAGGTTCAATATCTGGTAATTGATTTGGAATGATGTTGTTACCAATGATTTGGTTGACAAAAAAGCCTTGTAATCCATTTGATGTTAAATAGCATAGTCCATCGCCAACACTTATTTTTTTGTCGCTGATGATAGAGACTGACGAGGTATCTACTTTTTTTATTTTTCCGATGTATTCTCCTATGGCTTTTTGTGTTGTGTACGTCGACATGGGTTGCCTTTTTTCGAGAAAATAATCAGTATATCCTCTGTTAAACGTTTTCTCTGGATTTGGTGTGAAATAAAATGTACAATGACCCTCAGATGCAGCAGATAAATCTTTTCGACCAGATATGATATTGTCTATGAGCTGGCGGTAGTATGCTGTAACATTTTTGACGTATGTGCTATCTTTAAGTCGTCCTTCTATCTTGAATGACGTTATACCAATATCTATCATGTTTTGAATATGATATGATGCGTTGAAGTCTTTCAATGAAAGGAGGTGCTTGTTGCGTTCAAGTATCTCTCCATGTTCATTCATAAGATTGTAGCTTGAACGACATGGTTGTGAGCAGCACCCTCTATTCCCGCTTCTTTGGTTGATGTATTCGCTTAGATAGCATTGTCCGCTATAGCATACACATAGTGCTCCGTGTATGAATGTTTCTAATTCGACTGTCGTGTTGTCGCGTATTTCTTTCATTTGTTCGAGAGAAGTCTCTCTGGCAAGTATAACTCTTTTGAAACCTGCTTCTTGTAAAAATTGAACCCTTTTTACGTCGGCATTGTGTGTTTGTGTACTGGCATGTAGTTCTATAGGTGGAAGGTCGCATTCTAATAGTCCCATGTCTTGTATAATAAGTGCATCTACTCCTATGTCGTATAGTTGGTGTATTAGTTTTACTGCATCGTTGATTTCGTTGTCAAATAGAAGCGTATTTATTGTTACAAAAACTTTGGAATGAAATAGATGAGCATATTTGACCAAAGACTCTATATCTTGTATGCTGTTTGTCGCTCCTATTCTTGCACCAAATGCTGGCGCCCCAATGTATAGGGCGTCGGCGCCGTGGTTTATTGCTTCGCAACCTTGTTGAAGGTTTTTAGCAGGGCATAGTAGTTCTATTGTCATATTAGGTATTATATTTCTTGCAAAGGTATGTTTTTTTATTGGTTTTGAGCTTTCTTTTTTTATTGACGGGATATGTTGTATCGAAAATTTATTCTTTCTCTGTTATAATCTTTAAAAATCTTGTACTTTTGCAAAATGAAACAAGCTATAGATTTTACTATCGTTGGTCGTTCACAGTTAAGCGATCGTTATTTTAAACTTGTGTTGCAACATCCTGATATTTTGCAACCTATAGTAGCAGGACAATTTGTTGAAGTATTAGTGCCTAATTCGCGTTCTGTTATGTTGCGTCGGCCCATTTCAATTCATGATGTCTCTGTTGAAGGAAACACTTTGTCGTTGTTGATACAAATTGTAGGCAATGGCACTAAACAACTGTCAAAGCTTTCTATTGGCGACAGGCTTAATATTATTTATCCATTAGGTAGAGGCTTTTCGCTAATGGGAAAGCGACCTTTGTTGGTAGGAGGTGGAGCGGGGATTGCCCCTTTGTATTATCTTGCAAAATGTTATTGTGCAATAGGCGTAAAGCCTACTATCTTGTTAGGTGGTCGTTCTGCATCGTTTATTCCTGCTTATGACGATTTTGAGCAATATGGACATTTGTTGTGTGCTACAGAAGATGGCTCTTTGGGGTATAAAGGTCTGGTGACGCAGCATCCTGATATTGTCTCTGATTATGATCATATTGCAACATGCGGTCCAACGCCTATGATGAAAGCTGTGGCTCGTTATGCTATTGATTGTGGTGTATCATGTGAGGTGTCTTTGGAAAATATGATGGCATGTGGAGTCGGGGCTTGTCTATGTTGTGTTACGGATACTGTGGATGGACATAAATGTGTTTGCAAGGATGGACCTGTCTTTGACGTCCGTACTTTAAATTTCGTATAGTTTTATATTATTGATATTATGTTACTTCAGACAAAAATACATCATTTGTTGTTGAAAAACCCTGTCATGACCGCATCTGGCACTTTTGGATATGGTGAGGAATTTTCGGATTTTTTTGATGTCTCGTTGTTGGGTGGTATTGTTGTTAAGGGTACAACTGGTGAGAGAAGGCAGGGTAATGCCTATCCACGCATGGCAGAGACCCCAAGTGGCATGTTAAATGCTGTTGGATTGCAAAATGTTGGAGTTTCATCGTTTGTTAGTGAGGTATATCCTCGTATCAAGCATCTCGATACAAATATTATTGTTAATGTAAGCGGTAGTTCTATTGAAGAATATTGTGATGTCGCAGCACAGATAGATGCCTTGCCTAATATTCCTGCTATTGAGTTAAATATAAGCTGTCCAAATGTCAAAAAGGGTGGGATGGGGTTTGGTACTAATCCTGATATGGCGGCTCAGGTCGTCGCTGCGGTCAGGAAAGTTTATAGAAAAACACTTATTGTCAAGCTTACACCTAATGTTACAAGTGTTGTAGATATTGCTAAATCGGTTGAAGATGCAGGTGCTGATGCTGTTTCTTTGATAAACACCATGTTGGGTATGGCTGTAGATGTTGAACATCAGCGACCCTATCTAAGCACTATAACAGGTGGGCTTAGTGGTCCGTGTGTCAAACCTGTTGCGGTAAGAATGGTATGGCAAGTTGCACATGCTGTGTCTATCCCAGTTATTGGGCTTGGTGGAATATCGACTGCGGCTGATGCTTTGGAATTCTTGATGGTTGGTGCAAAAGCTGTAGAAGTAGGAACGGCTAATTTTGTTGACCCATTGGTTACTGTTAAGATTGTGCAAGGAATAGAAGATTATTGTGTACGTCATTCAGTGTCTGATATTAATGAAATAATTGGAATTATTTGATACTCGTTGCAGATAGTGGCAGTAGTGTCACACAGTGGGCATGTGTGAAAAGTGGCATGCAGACAACTTTCTATTCAACAGAAGGTTTGAATCCCCTTTTCTTAGATGAGTCTTTTTTGGCTCCTGTAATAGAAAAAGTTTTAATGTGGTGCGGAGATATTCCTGACAGTGTGTATTTTTATGGGGCGGGTTGTCTTTCTCCAAAAGTCTCTGACGTGTTGGGAAAAGCTTTCTCTCGCTGGTTTCCTAAGGCAAAAATAAAAATCGAAAGTGATATGTTGGGGGCATGTAGAGCTTTGTTGGGGGAAGATGCCGGCTTGGTAGGAATATTAGGTACTGGCAGTAATGTATGTCGATATGATGGAGTTAATATTATTAGTAAATCTAAGGCTACGGGTTATATTTTAGGCGACGAGGGCTCAGGTAATTATATTGGGAAACTGTTGGTTAAGTCTTTTTTGGATGAAACTATGCCAACAGATTTGGCTGAACTTTTCAAAATGAAATATGTTCATTCGGTAGAAGAGTTGTATAGTTCTATATATACTAAGCCTTTTGTAAATCGGTATTTAGCGTCATTTGTGCCTTTTGCTGTTGAAAATGAGTCTAATCCTTTTATTGCAAGTTTATTGTCAAAAGTTTTTGATGACTTTTTTAGAATGCAAGTCAAACATGTCGCTACTGATGAAAATTGTATTTCTTTGATAGGGGGGGTAGCAATGCAGTTTTCTGTTATGATTGCTTGTGCAGCTCAACGTGCTGGTTTTGAAGTACAAAATATTATGCAAGAGCCAATACGCTCTCTTGTTGCATATCATCAAGTTATGTAGTTTTGCAATATATACTTTTTGTTGCCGTTTATATAGTAATAAATTATTTTAATATTGTTTTTCAATGGAATTACACAATGTTTTGGTTATTTCTGGTAAGCCAGATTTAAGCGAGTTAGTCTCACACACAAAGGGAGGGGCTATTGTTAAAAATCTTGTTACGGGAGTAAAGTATCCTGTGTTTAAGAATGATCGTATTAGTGCTTTGGCTGAGATACGCATGTTTGCTGTAGATGGTGAGACTCCGCTCGAGGATGTATTCAAAAACATTTATGATAAGGAGCAGGGCAAGCCAGTGTCTATTGACTATAAGAAAGTGGATAGCACTACGCTTTATGATTATTTCGGACAAGTAATGAGTAATTATGACCCCGATAGAGTTCATGTCTCTGATGTAAAAAAGGTTCTTTCGTGGTATAATATTTTGCTGGAGGCGGGTAAGATGACTTTTGATAATGAACCAGCCGAGGCAGTTGATAATAAAGTAGAATAGTTTTTGGTGAGAGAAATGGTAATATATGCAGTCTACCATTTCTCTTTGTTTTGTTAAATAGCTCTTTCTATGACATATACAGAAACTGATGTAAGACGTTATACTATTACGTCCGCGTTGCCGTATACTAATGGACCTGTTCATATTGGCCATTTGGCAGGTGTATATATCCCTGCTGACATCTATGCGCGTTATTTGCGTATGGCTGGAGAAGATGTTATCTTTATTGGCGGAAGTGATGAACATGGTGTCCCTATTACTATTAAGGCCCGAAAGGAAAATTGTACACCTCAGGATGTTGTTAATAGGTATCATTCGATAATAAAAAAATCTTTTACTGATTTTGGCATCTCTTTTGATATTTATTCTCGTACATCATCGGTAGAACATCATGATATGGCCTCGTCTTTTTTCAAAAAGCTTTATGAAGATGGACGTTTTGTTGAGAAAGTATCACAACAGTATTATGATGAGCAAGCAGGTCAATTTCTGGCTGATAGATATATTACTGGTACTTGTCCTCATTGTGGTAACGAACATGCTTATGGTGATCAATGCGAAGCATGTGGTACTTCTTTGAATGCTGTGGACTTAATTAATCCTAAATCCACCTTAAGTGGTTCAAAACCTGTATTAAAAGAAACAAGGCATTGGTTTTTGCCGTTGGATAAGGATGAGATGTGGTTGCGTGACTGGATTCTTGAACAGCATAAAGGTGATTGGAAGAGTAATGTTTATGGACAGTGCAAGTCTTGGATAGATGCCGGTTTGCAACCTCGTGCTGTTACGCGTGATCTGGATTGGGGGGTAAAAGTCCCAATTGAAGGGGCAGATGGTAAAGTACTGTATGTATGGTTTGATGCTCCAATAGGATATATTAGCTTTACGAAGCAGCTATGTGGTAATGATTGGGAAAAATGGTGGAAGGACAATGACACAAAACTCGTTCATTTTATTGGTAAGGATAATATTGTTTTTCATTGTATTATTTTCCCTTCAATGCTTCATGCTGAGGGCTCGTATATCTTGCCAAAGAATGTACCTGCTAATGAGTTTCTTAATTTGGAAGGTGATAAAATTAGTACGTCAAAAAACTGGGCTGTATGGCTACATGAATATTTGGCTGACTTCCCCGACAAACAGGATGTATTGCGTTATACGTTGTGTAGTAATGCTCCGGAGACAAAAGATAATGATTTTACTTGGAAAGACTTTCAGCTAAAAAACAATAGTGAGTTAGTCGCCATATTAGGTAATTTTGTTAATCGTACAATGGTGTTGACTCATAAGTTTTTTGATGGCAAGGTACCTGTATATGGTGAGATGACGGATATAGAAAGAGATGCTGAAAAGCAAATATCTATGTTCCCTGAGGCTATTGGACGTAGCATTGAAACGTACAAATTTCGAGAGGCATTGGGCGAGTTGATGAATCTTGCTCGTTTGGGCAATAAGTATCTAACTGATACTGAGCCTTGGAAAGTATATAAACAAAATGCTGGTAGGGCGGCAACTATTCTCAACTTTTCTTTGCAGATTTGTGCTAATCTCGCTGTATTATGTGAACCCTTTTTACCTTTTACTGCTAAAAAGTTTCAAAAAATGTTGTCAATAAGCAGTATGGGATGGCGTGATGCAGGCCGCATTGATATTTTGAACGCTGGACATGCGTTGCAACAGCCTGAATTGCTGTTTGAAAAAATAGAGGATGACCTAATTCAGAAGCAATTAGATAGGTTGGAGTTGATAAAACATCAAAACGAGATGAATTCATGGCAGCCTAAGAATGTGAAGTCTGAAGTGGCTTTTGATGAATTTGGCAAGATTGATATTCGTGTTGGAACAGTTTTAGAATGTACAAAAGTCCCGAAAGCTGATAAGCTTTTGCAGTTCAAAATAGATGATGGTATGCAAACTCGCACAATAGTAAGTGGTATAGCAAAATTTTATCCAGACCCCTCTGTTTTAGTGGGAAAGCAGGTGTGTTTTGTCTCAAATTTTGCACCACGCAAACTTAAGGGCGTTGAAAGTCAAGGCATGATTTTGAGTGCAGAAGACAAGGATGGTCGGCTTGTGGTTGTGTCTCCTTCTCAAAATGTGACGCCAGGATGTAGTGTAGGTTGATGTTGGGCGTTATGAATTCTTTTTTTAAGTTAAGTAGGTTTTTTTCAAATAAATCTTGTAATTTTGCCATTTGTTTTTATAACAGTAATTTTTTTATAAATGGAAATTTTAAGTAATCGTATTCAGAACATGGCTGAAAGTGAAACACTTGCCATGACTGCAAAAGCCCGTGAGCTTAAGGCTCAGGGTAAGGATGTGATTAGCCTCTCTATTGGAGAGCCTGATTTCAATACTCCTGATGAGGTAAAAGAGGCTGCAAAAAAGGCCATTGACGACAATTTTACGCATTATCCTCCTGTTCCAGGTTATGCCGATCTTAAAGAGGCTATATGCCTGAAGTTTAAGCGTGATAATAATCTCGATTTCAAGCCGGAGCAAATTGTTGTATCTACTGGCGCCAAACAAAGTATCTATCAGTTGGTGCAAGTTTTAGTAAATCCAGGCGATGAAGTCATTATTCCAACGCCTTTCTGGGTTTCGTATAAAGAAATTGTTCGTGTTGCTGAAGGCAAGTGTGTCTATGTTAAGACCTCTATAGAGAATGATTTCAAGGTAACGCCAGCAGAGCTTGAAAAGGCTATCACTCCTAAGACCAAGCTTATCATGTTCTCTTCTCCAAGCAACCCGACAGGTATGTTGTATACCAAAGAGGAGTTGAAAGGCATTGCCGATGTTGTAGCAAAGCATCCTAATGTCTTTGTTATGGCTGATGAGATATATGAGCACATCAATTTTGTGGGTAAACATGAAAGTATTGCTCAATTTGAAGAGATCCGCGACAGAGTTATTACCGTAAATGGTGTTGCCAAGGGTTTTGCCATGACTGGCTGGCGTATTGGTTTCATTGCTGCTGCTCCTGTTATTGCTAAAGCTTGTAATAAGTTGCAAGGTCAGGTTACGAGCGCTACCTGTTCTATTGCCCAGAAGGCAACTGTTAAGGCTATGCAGATGGATCCTGCTACAAGTAAGGACATCATTGATATGCGTGCCACTTTCTTAAAGCGTCGCGATTTAGTATACAAGCTTTTGTGCGACATTCCAGGTTTGAAAGTTCGTCTACCTCAAGGTGCTTTCTATTTTTTCCCAGATGTTAGCAGCTATTATGGCAAGAGCTTTAATGGTAACGTTATAGCCAATTCTACGGATATGGCTTTCTATCTTCTTAATGAAGCAAATGTTGCTACCGTTATGGGTTCAGCTTTTGGTGATGATGCTTGCATCCGTTTAAGTTATGCTACAAGTGAAGACCTTCTTATCGAGGCTCTTCGTCGTATAAAAGAGGCTTTGGCTAACTTGAAATAGTGTAGTTATAGTAAATAGGTGTAAAATAAAAGGCTTCTCGTATATGGGAAGCCTTTATATTTAGAATATATTATGAAAAAATATTTCTCTTTGTTATTTGTAATATGTCTTTTTATTGCTTGTTCGGATGATGATTATAAGGTTGTTACGGCTAAATTTGTTTCGCCATCAGAGGTGGACCCTCAAAAACCGGAAAAGCCTGATGAAGCGGAGGAACAACAGCAGGGTGACGGCTCTGCTTCGGCTCCGTATATCGTATCTTCGGCAAATGATTGGTGTACATTTGTCTTGCCTAATGCAGATAAACATGGTGTATATTATAAGCTTTCCTCTTCATTTAAATTCTCTTCGGAATGTGTGTTAGATGTGTTTTGTGGTATTTTAGATGGTAATGGTAATAAGATTAGCGTTGAGAATACTCCTTTGTGTCGTATTATTGATGGTGCGACTATTCGTAATTTGCAGGTGGATGGCAAAATCAATAATATTGCCGCAAAATATTATGTAAATGATTATTTTGGTGTTGTGGCTTGTAAGGCTATAGGGCAGTCGAGAATTGTTAATTGTCAATCAGCTGTAATCATAAATGTTAGCGATAATGATGGTTATGTTGCAGGTATTTGTGGTCATTTGTCAAATGCGGTTGTAGATAGTTGTTCTAATTTTTCAACGATATGTAAGATTGGAGGTCGTGCTGCGGGTATATCGGTATTAATAGATACGTTGTCAAGAGTTTGTAATAGCAGCTCTTTAGCTTCTATTGAGGGAACAAATCTTAGTCTTGGCGGTATTGCATTCCGTATAAATGGTCAAGTACAAAATAGTTATGTTTTTGCAAATATATCGGGTAAAGAGGTTGGTGGTATTGCGGTGTCGTGTAAGGGTGGGTGTATAGATAATTGTTATTATAGCGGTGTCATATCATGTTCAACAGGGTCAAAATCTGCTATTGTTGGTAGTGCATCGTTGGGTGGAGTAGTAAGGTTTTGTTATTATAAGTGTGATGATGATATTGCTGCGGTTAATCAATATGCAAATGCTGGAACTGTGGAGAATTGCTACAAGCTTCTTTCAAATACTTTGTTAGAAGAAAATGGTTTTTATGGTACAACATCTCTTGTCAATGAGTTGAATAGTAGGTGTGAGTTTATATTAGGTGCCAGGTATTGGAAACAATTATCAGGCAACGTATCTTTTGATTAAATACCTTGACGATTTCATTTTTCTGTGCAATACTGCACGGTTGTTTCATTAATAAGTATGTTAAAACATATAGTTGATTGAAAAAAAACGGTTTATAAAAATAATATTTTTTAATTTGGCGCAAATAGGTTGCATACAGAAAGACTATTTTTGCATTTTCTTTTTTTATAAAAGTGCTGTATGCCTTATATTATTCATAGAGAGTGTCGCTTTAAAATAATTGATCAGTGTTTGCGTGATATTCATAGAGAGTATCGAATAAATGATATTGTAGAAGTCTGTAATACTGCTATGTTGCAATCTTTTGGTGTTGGCATTAGCAAGCGGTCTGTTCAGTATGACATTAGTATTTTAAGAAAACCGCCTTTTTCAATCGAATTAGATGAAAAACTCTTAGCGCGTGGAATATATAGATATGCGAATATAAATGAGATAGATTCGATAGAAGTGCTTACTATTGGAAAAGAAAAGTTAGACGATTTTGTGCTGTGCAAATTGCGTATAAACAGGTATTCATTCGGATTGTTGGAGAAGTTTTTGCATTTATTGGGAGATGATGTTGAGGTTATCGAGCCCGTATGGTTGCGTAATAAATTTATAAAAGAGATAATATTGTTGCGAAAGATGTATGGTGTTGATAAGCTTAAAGACGAATAAAAAAAGAGGAAGCTTTTTGCTTCCTCTTTTTATGTATGTTGTTAGTCTTCTTCGTATATTAGCAATTCTCCATCGTTATAGAAAAAGAGTAATGGGTCTTTATTGTTCTTTTTCATTAACCAGCAACCTCCATTTTCTTTATCTATTTCCATGATGCAGTATTTCTTATGAACTTGTTGTTCGGCTAATAGTTTGTCTTCTTTGTCGAAAATTTGAATGTATGTCTTGCCATCTTCGCCAATAGTTAATGCATACATGTAGTCGCCGCTTATAGCGTATGTTATTAGTTCTGTATTGTATTTTTCGTGTACATATTCTTTTACAACAACAATGTCTCTGACGTGGTAATCGTACCAATAGTCGTAGCAATATCCCCAAAATCCAGGCCAGTATAGATAGCGTGGTGGCAGTGGATCCCAAAAGATTGGATGACAATGTATCATGGCGTGATGGATTGGGTGATGGAAATAAGGGGCGGGGCGTATGTGGCGATGCGATGGTGGCATTGGTGCGTGTGGGTTGCCGGGATGTGCATAGCTATGGCGTGGACTGTTGCCTGGGTACGAGTGCTGAGGTGTTCCAGCATAGTTTTGACCGGGTCTGGTGGTAGATTGTGTTGGATGGTCTACTGCATTTTTCCCTCCTCTGCCAGGGCTGTTATATGTACTGCCAGGGCGCGTAGTGTTTGATGTGGGACGTGTGGAAGTGTATGAAGTGTTTCGGCCTGGTGTATTGTTTGAGCGATGTCCTTTTGCATTGTAGTTTCCTCCGTATGATGCAGCACTTCTTGCCGATTTCTCGGTTCGTATAGAGCGGGTTGAGGATGATGGTCTTGATGATGAATAGCCTGAGTTTCCTTTCGAGTACGATGTATTTCGGCTACTGCCTCTATAGCTATTTGACGAGTGGCTTACACTGCTGGCAGGTCGGCTACTGCTTGACGAATAGCCGCCAGCATATCCTCCGCTTGAGCGTCCGCCACCATAACTGCTACTGCTTGGTCGTCCGCCTCCATAGCTGCCGCCGCTTGGTCGTCCGCCACCACCTCCGTGTCCGCCACTGCTTGGTCTTTGAGCTTCGATGGGGGCGATACAAACTATAATGCCGAAAAGGAATGCAATTAAAGTTTTGTGTGTATTCATGGCCTTAAATGTTAAATGTTTGCTATTTTGTAGTAGAATTATGTTTTTTATTGCGAATAATTCTAAATTTTATTGTAAACTTCTTTTTAGTGAACGAATTCTTTCTGCCGAAGCATGTATTTGTTCTCTGTTTATTTTCTTTTCAATAATTAACTCTTCAATTATTGCAACAGTTTCTGGAACAATGTTTTCATTATATTCTGCCCCGTTATTGCTAATGCATAGCATGTCTGCTCCTGCTTGTATTGCCAGCATTACAACGTCCTTATATGAGTAGTGGTTGGTTATTGCTCTCATTGCTAAATCATCGGTAACGACTACGCCATCGAAATTTAATTTATTTCGTAGCAATTTTGTAATAGTTGCGTATGAAAGTGATGCCGGTCTTTCTTTGTCTATATTGTCGTTTATTACATGAGCAACCATAATGGCAGGTACGTTGTTTTCTTTAATGCTCTTTTTGTATGGATAGAGTTCGTAGCTCTTGTATGTTGAACTTACGTCAACCAAGCCTGCATGAGTATCCCCTTTAGCAGATCCATGGCCCGGAAAGTGTTTCATGCATCCAGCTATATGTTCTTTTTTTAGCTCATCGAGCCATATTTTGCAACAACGTTGTACTATTGTGGTGTCAGAAGAAAAACTTCTGTCTAATTTGCCTATAATAGGACAGTCAGGATTGACATTAACATCTGCAACAGGTGCAAATACAAAATTTATACCTGCTTGAGAAAGCATTTTTGCTGTTTTTTGTGCATAATAACGTACTGTATCATATCCTTTTGATGCACAATATGATGCTGATGGGATATGCTCAAATCCATCTACTGTTCTCATTCGGCATACCTTGCCTCCTTCTTGGTCAATTGATATAAGTAGGGGGAGTTTATTGTTTTTTGCTGCATCTTGGAGTTGAGAACAAAGCTTTTTTAATTGTTGCGGATTTGCTACATTTCTATGTCTTTCTCCACGTGGGGCATCATATTCAAAAAGTATGACACTGCCAACATGGTATTGCTGTATGTCTCTTACTATGTGGCTTTTGTCATTTATATTTTGACCTCGAAAGCCGACTAAAAGTATTTCTCCAATATCTGCCTTTAATGTTTCGTTGTCTATAGAGGTGTTTGTCTTTTTGAGGCTGTTTTCTTTTTTGATTGGAGAGCCTTGGCATGAGAGGATATTTATACAAATGAATAGAAGGTATAAATAAAGACGATTCATAATATGTGTTTTAGTTGTTAAAAGGTATTCTATTTGTTATGGAACGTCCAAGTGTTATTTCATCGGTATATTCCAAATTGTCTCCGATGGCAACACCTCTTGAAAGTGTTGTAACGGTTATCCCTAATGGTGAGATTTGTTTGTAGAGATAGAAGTTTGTTGTGTCTCCTTCCATGGTTGTTGGCAAGGCTAAAATAACTTCATGTATTTGTTCTTCTTGTTGTAAGCGGTGTAATAGCTCGTCTATTGTTAAGTCGTGAATGCCAATGCCATCAATAGGTGATATCACGCCGCCTAATACATGATATAGTCCTTTGTATTGCTGTGTATTTTCGATAGCCATTACTTCTTGTACATTTTCAACAATACATAAAATGTCTTTTTGTCTTTTGGGGTCGGCACATATTTCGCATATTTCGCTGTCACAGACACAGTGGCACTTTTGGCATTGATGAACGTCTGTCTTGAGACGGTTTAACGAGTCGACAAATTCCTTGAACTCTATTTCGTTTTGTTGTAGTAAGTGTAGTGCATATCGCAATGCCGAGCGTTTGCCAACGCCCGGCAGTTGTGATAGCTTTTCTATGGCACGTTGTAGTGCTTTTGATGGTAATTCCACTATAGGTGGTTTTATTTGTTGTCAACAGGATTGTCATTTAGCATGTTGCGTATCTTGCCTTCTATTTCATCGCAAAGTTCTATATTGTCGGTAAGTACTTGTTTCAATGCCTCTCTGCCTTGGGCAAGTTTGCTGTCGCCATAACTAAACCATGACCCGCTTTTATGTATGATGTCAAAGCTCACTCCCATGTCAATGATTTCTCCTATTTTTGAAATACCTTCTCCAAACATCAAATCAAATTCACATGATCTAAATGGAGGTGCAACCTTGTTCTTAACAATCTTCACTTTTACCCTGTTGCCGATATTTTGGTCGCCGTCTTTGATGGCTTGAATACGTCTGATGTCTATGCGTATTGACGCATAGAATTTTAGCGCATTTCCTCCAGTTGTCGTTTCTGGATTACCAAACATAACGCCTAATTTTTCTCGTAGTTGGTTGATGAAAATACAGCAACACTTGGTTTTGCTGATAGTTGCTGTTAATTTTCTCATTGCCTGGCTCATCAAACGTGCTTGTAAGCCCATTTTTGAGTCTCCCATTTCTCCGTCTATTTCGGCTTTAGGGGTTAGTGCCGCCACAGAGTCTACTACAAGTATGTCGATAGCTCCTGAACGAATTAGATTGTCAGCTATTTCAAGTGCTTGCTCTCCGTTGTCGGGTTGGGAGACTAATAGATTGTCGACATCTACACCAAGTTTGCGCGCGTAAAAGCTATCAAAGGCATGTTCTGCGTCAATGAAGGCTGCTATCCCTCCTTTTTTTTGAGACTCTGCAATGGCATGTATTGCCAAGGTCGTCTTACCGGAAGATTCTGGTCCAAATATTTCGATTACACGTCCTTTTGGAAATCCTCCAACGCCTAATGCGGTATCAAGGCTGATGCTTCCTGTTGGTATGACTTCGAGATTTTCTTCTGCTTTGTCGCCAAGTTTCATTATTGACCCTTTGCCGTAGTTCTTCTCAATTTTGTCAAGTGTGCTTTGGAGTATCTTTAGCTTTTCCATTTTAGATACTTCTGCTTCTGTCATTTCTTCTTTTGCCATGTTGTAATGTATTTGATATGTTTTTTGTTAAAATCTTCCATGTGCTCCGCCCCCGCCAAAACTGCCCCCGCCAAAACCGCCAAAATTTGTATTTCCTGTAGGTATGTGTGGAGTCCTTATCGATCCTCCTATATACGGTCCGAAAACAGGCCCTGTGGTTGCTATAGGATGCTTCTTGTTGTATCGTGCAAGCGGAATAACTATTATTAATATTAAAATTATGCTAACACCTATTCCTATTAAAGCATCTTTTAGTTCATCTTTTTGGTATTGTGCATAGTTGTATTCTCCTTTCGCTACGGGAAGTATAACGTCTAATGCTTCCACAATAGCATTGTAGTAGTCACCGTCGGAAAGGTCTGAAATCATTTTATCGTCAATGATTTTTTTGCAAAATATGTCTGGCAGAGCACCCTCTAATCCATAGCCAGGCAATATTGCAACTTCTCCATCAGGTTCGCTTTTTGTCTTGCTTTTTATTAAAATTAAAACTCCGTTGTTGTATTGTTTTTGTCCGATACCCCATTCTTGTGCAATTTCTTGCCCAATGGTCATTATATCTTTGTTGAAAAGTGTTGGAATTATTAATACAACGATTTGATTTGATGTACTGTCGTTATATAGACGTAAGCGTTTTTCTAATATATTCTTTTCGTTTGTAGATAAGATATTTGAATAGTCGTTGACAAGGGTGTTCGGTTTGTCGTAATACTGATAGTTTGAAGCATGAAGCCCTTGGGTAACAACTAATAGGATTAGAATAAATGATGTGATTTTAATGTTTTTATTCATTTATCCGTTATTAGAAATTGAATTGCACTTCTGATGGTTTTTCTGCACCTTCAACCGCTTTGAAATATCCTTTTTTTTCAAATCCTTGTATGGATGCAATAATGCTGTTAGGAAATTTACGGATGGTTGTATTGTATTCTTTTACAATGGTGTTAAATTTGTTTCGTTCAGTGCTTATTCGATTTTCTGTTCCTTCAAGTTGTGTTTGAAGGTCTCTGAATGCTTGCGTTGCAGTTAGTTGAGGATAGGCTTCTACGGTAATATTGATTGCACGGGATAGTGCTGCTCCGAGATTGTCTTGTGCTTTTTGAAAGTTGGCTATATTTTCTTCTGTAAGTTCGGATGCATCGATTTTTGCGGCATTTGCTTTGCTACGGGCTTCAACGACTTCTGTAAAGGTGCTTCTCTCAAAATTTGCAGCACCCTGGACAGTGTTTACAAGATTTGGTATCAAATCCATACGCCGTTGATATACATTTTCTACTTGGCTCCATGCTTCGTTAACGGCTTCTTCTTTCGTTATTATTTTGTTGTTGATGGATATTCCCCATAAAATGCAAATAAGTATAATTCCAATGATGGCTACAATGGTTATTGTTCCTTTTTTCATCTTTTTTTATTGTTTTTTTTGTCGTGGTATTGAGTAAGAATGTTGATAGTTTTCTACTTTATTTTTTTAATTAATAATAATTTGCTTTTTTTTGACATATCTTATGAATATAGCAAAGATAGGATTT
>JAZRVD010000111.1:0-17780 GCA_045598945.1 Bacteroidales bacterium
TTATCAGATAATGAGTCTGACATTTTCGTGAGTATTTTTTGTATAAATCAGCCCTTTTTTTTCTCTTTTATCAAAAAGTTTATCGGACAGTAATATTACAATTATTATTAAAGTCATAAACACATTATTTTAGTTCAAAAAAAAAGCGAGGCAGTAGTCTGCCTCGCTTAGAGTAGTAATAGTCTTATCCCTTGCTAAAGTTAATCTTTTTGCGAAAGTTTATTTCTTTGCAGAAGGGGTTAAGAGTAGATGGCGGTGTTATTTTTTGATTACACGACGGACTGCATTGCCCTCTACAGCATTGACGCGAATCATATACACACCATTGCTGAGGTCGTAGAAATCGACGAGGGAACTGCCTTCAACGGAGCGAACGACGCGGCCTGTGAGGTCGAGTACATCGACATGCATGACAGAGACACCTGTAATATTGAGGGTGTTGTGAACTGGATTGGGATAGAGACTTACATTGACAGTATTGACATCATCGATACCAGTGATGGTGAGGTTGAGGACGGTGTATTTGTCGCAGCCGTGAGCTGTGGTACCTGTCTTAGCCTTATAGATACCATTCTCTGTGTATTTGTTGCCTTCCCAGTTGAAAGAGCCATTAGCCGTTTGTTTGATAGTGTCGTATTCGTCGTGATAGATAGTGAGGTTGAGTTTGAATGTAGAGTCGCAAGCGCTACCGGAGGCCGAGACATGATCTTCGTAAACGCCAGAAGAAGTGTAGTCGTTTCCACGCCAAGAGAATCTGGTGCAAGCTTCCTTGGTGATAGTTTTCTCATAGGCAGAGCCGATAGTAAGTTTGAGGGTATCAACGCTTGGGCAACCCTTTTCATTTTCGTATATATGGGTATAACTATTGCCCGAAGAGGTATAAGTCTGGCCATGCCAAGTGTAATCGCCGCAAGAGGTAACTTTTTCGACATTGTGTGTACCGTAGTTGACAGTGAGATAGAGTGTGTAGATGCTATCACAGCCTTGATCGACAGCATTTGGTACACGGTGAGTATAGGTGCCCGATGAGGTAACGTTGACATGTTCGAACCAGCTGTAGGAGTCGCAGACAGTCTTGGAGGTACCTGCATCGTAGGCATGCTCACAGCCGGCAGGAGTAGGAGGAGTTGGAGGATTAGGATTAGAGCCTTGTTTCCAGATAGCGACGAAGTCGAGGCTATATGGGACTTGCAGTTTTTGACCAGGAAGAATGGTATCAGTTACCTCAACCCAGTAGAGCTGCCAACCTACAAAAGTGTAACCGCTGCGCACAAAAGGACACTCTGGCATTGCGAAAGTATCGGATATAATATAAGGACGAGACTCGTCGGTAGTGACCTTGCCTTCAAAAGGTTCAACACCTTCTTGCTCAAAACCAGGATAGAAGCCTATAGAATAGTAGAATACAGCGATAAGGGTGTCGTTGACATTTGTTCTATATTCTCCACCAGGCAAATAGTTCTGACCTGATACTGGAGAATACCATCCCAAGAAGTAGACATTGAGGTCGAAGAAAGCACATTCGGGGACATCGTAGATTTGACCGGGGTTGACTGGCCAATCGACCATAGAGCCCATCACATAGGGGTCAGCTGAGAGGAAATGTACAGAGACATTAGAAGCATACTTCCAAATAGCGTAGAGTGTTTCGCTTTCGTCGAAAATCACAGTGTCGCCGGGGAGGGCTTGGTCGCCACTGCCGTCAGCCTTGGTACACCAGTAGGCGAAAGTAGCGTTGGCATTGGTGAACAGAGGCTGAGGGAGAATCAGATATTCAAACTCAGTAACTACAGAGTCGCCCATAGTGCCCTCGCCACCGTTGGCATCGAATTTGATAGTGAGAGAGTCAGCCCATACAGCAGTGAACACCATAGACTCGGTGGGGAAAACAGTATCGGTGGGTAAGATGAAATAATCGCCATCTTCGTCGGAGGCATACCAGAATATGAACTTAGACCCCTGCTTGGTGAAGTTACATTCAGGTGCAATAACAGTATCGCCAGGGAAGAAGAAAATGGAGTCCATAGTACCGGCTGTACTGCCATCGCCATCGAAGGTGATATAAGAGAGCCACTGAGGATAGAAGAAGATGTTTGTGTCAATACCAGAAATAGTAGAAGCTCCAGAATAAGCTGGCTCGATCATTTCGCCAGCCATGACAAGCCAGTTATAGAACACATGACCTGGATAAGAGAAAGCACAAGCAGGAGCGGTATAAGAGCCATTGTTGTTAACGGTAACTATAGGCATAGAGCCATCAGCGCCGTTGGATGCAAAATGGATTACGCGTGTGCCTTTCTTAATGATAGAGAAGTCGTCGACAAAAAGAGCGGCATAACCACCATTTGATGCGACATGGTCGATACGGAAATTGAAAGTATGCGAACCTGTCAACTCCAGCAAAGACATCAAAGCACCGATATTGAACGTTCTTTTATCAAAATACCCATTTGAAGCAGTAAGATAGGTATTATTAGTCATAGAGACGACAATTGGATTTTGAGATTCTGCGTCGATAAGTACAACTATATCATAGACAGCAGAGGCACCTGTTGCGCAGAGAGA
Source organism: Bacteroidales bacterium (assembly GCA_045598945.1). Lineage (GTDB taxonomy): Bacteria > Bacteroidota > Bacteroidia > Bacteroidales > P3 > Colimorpha. The sequence continues at coordinate 2,566 of JAZRVD010000111.1, forward strand.
GCCGATGTAGAAAGACACATCGTAGTCAGCAGCATCGGAGCTGTTGTAGGTAAACTTAGGAGAAATGAGCATGTTGGAGGTACGAGCGTTAGCGGCTTCAGAATAGATAGCATTGTTTGCCGTAACGAAGAAACCTTCGTCAGCGATAGTCCATGTGCCATTCATAGACCACTGGCCAGACCCCTGCTCAAAATTCTCATAGAAATTGAGCGTTTGTGCGTACATGGCGATGCCAAACGCCATCAGAAGCACAAGAGATAATAACTTTTTCATTTGAAAAACAATTAATTATTAAAATATAAAATTAAAAAAATACAATACATGATGAAAGCAAAAATACATAAATATATTGATGTACAGCAAAAAAAAATATAAATTAAAATCAACAGCTATATTATAAACAAAAAAAGGTCGCTAAGACAAGCGACCTTTTTACAAAAGAACGTATCGAAAAAAGATTTATTTCTTCACGACGCGACGAACGGCAACACCGTTGTCGGTAGTGATACGCATCATGTAGACACCCTTGTTGCAAGCGGAGAAGTCAACAATATTGGAGTTCTCGACAGAAGTTACCAGGCGACCAGTGATGTCGAGCACCTCGATACGAGAAGCCTGAACGCCAGAGATGGAGAGGATGTTAGCAACAGGGTTAGGATAGAGAGAGATGACAGTGTTGATATCATTGATACCTTGCGTCTCGCCACCGCCTTCACCACCGCCTTCACCTTGACCTTCGCCACCGCCTTCACCTTGGCCTTCACCACCGCCTTCACCTTGGCCTTCGCCACCGCCTTCACCACTCTGTGTTGTCTTCCAAATAGCATATACAGTTTCATCTGCATCGAAAGAAACTGGGTCGCCAGGATAAGCCTTTTCGCCAACGCCAGAAGGATCAGTACACCAATAATCAAAAGTTTTGCCTTGATATTGGAAGGAACAATCTGGAAGAGTGATGTATGCTTCATCTGTAACATAAAAGATTGTGTCATTCGCACCAGTGCCACCATTCGCATTAAAGACAATATTATAACCAAAAGTAGGAACCAGCAAAACATGACCATCTACAGCAGGAATTACATCGTTAGGCAAAGCAACGTCGGCAGATCCGTCTTCAAACAAGACATTCCACCAACCAAAAGTAGCGCCAGAATATTCAAAGGAGCATTCAGGAATAGTATAAGAAGCATTATGATTAACTGTTACTGATGACATTGAACCACCGGTAGCGTCATTAGGAGAGAAATGCACAGTATGAGTACCTGTTTCTGTCATAGCAAAGTCGTCAATAAACATTATACATTCTCCGTCTGTGCCTAAATGAATGAAAGCAAAGGAAAAAGTATGTTCTGCATCATCTAATCCTAACTGATCCCATAAAGCAGAGATGCTAACACTTCTTTGTTCAAATCCATCTTCAGTAATAGAAAACAAACGAGAGGCATAAGCAGTACCATCAACAAAGACATAGTACACGTAATCCATTGAAGGACATTCTTCATCTAAGAGTGCACCAACGTTAACCGTCATAGTAAAATTAGCATCAGCGTAGCCATCAAACGTAAAACCAGGTGTATAGATAGTATCGTTTTCACCTTCGGCAGTAGTGTAGGAAAGAGCGACATAAGAGTACGACGTGAAGAAACCATATTCGGCATAATCATTTGATATCTCCCAATTCTCCGTTGCGGTCCAGCCATTCAATTCTTGCTCAAAATTTTGAAAATAGTTTTGAGCAGATACAGGCATCAAAAATGCCAAGATCAATGCAAAAAATAGATTTTTTTTCATAAACAAAAGATTTAATTATAACTGAATAATTTTAATTTAAGCAAAAGACTTATACTCACTTTTCTCCACATTAATATACACAAACAACAAACACATAAAAACCAAAACTACAATTTTAATTGATTATCAAAAAAATACACTCACACATACAAAAACAATAATCATAACAAAGATATAAAAAAAAAAGAAATAATAAAAATACTTGGGGAAATAATGAATCACGAAAAAAGACGAGATTCAAATCCATCACCTGACAATACAATTTACGAGGGCAGACTCTCTTCCATATAACGATGCTTGTGCAAAAAGTGATTTAACTGCCACCATTATATAAATAAATGATACCATCACAACATATATATAAATTGACCACGAGAACAGAAGATTAAGAGATAAGACAGATTATGGTATAAGAAAAAAGTTTTCAACAAAAAAAATGAAAGAGATACACGTGCACTCTACCAAATAAGAACAGGGACACCCAAATACATACAACAAAACACAATGAGATACAACAAGATACGAAATACACGAGAAATAGATGAAACAAAAAAACAAAAATCACGTTAAAATAGGCGAATGGGGAATTTTTGTACATTTTTGGCAGAAAAAGGAAAAAAAAGGCAAAAATTGGAAAAAAGTTCATACCTTTACAAATTCAAAAAATAAGGTAAAAAGTGTCGTTACTAATTGGAATAGAACGTTGTAAGATAGATGCAAACGGTCGTTTCAAGCTACCTATAGCCATAAAAAAGCAGATAGGCGGCGAGGACAACCGGTTTGTAGTGCGTAAAAGCGTCTATGCGGACTGCTTGGAGCTGTGGACTTACACGAGTTTTGAGGAAGAGACGAAGATACTGAACCAGAAGCTGAACATGTACAAGAAAGAGGACATGATGTTGTTGAGGAAGTTGCTCATGTGCAATTCGGCGGAACTTGACGCTAACGACCGTCTGCTGATCCCCCCCGAGCAAAAAGACAGGCTGAAGTCGGCTAAAGAGATAGTATTGCAATCTGTAGGCAAGTTTATAGAGATATGGGATTACGAGACATACAAGAAGATGGAAGAAGATGACGAAGACTTTGCCAACATGGTAGACCAGCGATTAGGCGGAGCAGCCGACAGCGAATAAAACAAAAAGATAACAAGCACCAAAAGGGAAGAAACACAGAGATACAAGAGATGGAAGGACAGCCGTACCACAAACCAGTGATGCTCGCCGAATGCATAGAAGGCTTGAAGATATTTCCCGATGGTACATATATAGATGTAACCTTTGGAGGAGGCGGACATTCGAGAGAGATAATGCGGCACCTTGGAGAGAGCGGACGGCTGATAGCCTTTGACCAGGACGAAGATGCAGGAAGAAACGCCCTAAAGGACAGTCGATTTAAGCTAATACATGAAAACTTCAGACATCTGAAAAGCTTTTTGCGACTGGAAGGGATAAGAGAGATTGACGGACTGATAGCAGACCTTGGGGTATCGTCGCACCAATTTGACGAAGGTGAGAGGGGATTCTCTACGCGCTACGAGGGGGAGCTTGACCTACGAATGGACAGGCGCCAGGAGCAGACAGCGAGAGCGATAGTAAACGAATGGAGCGAAGATGAGATAGGCAAGATACTGAAGATGTATGGCGAGCTGCCCAACGCCCGCCAGATGGCAAGAGCAATAACACGCAAACGAGCAGAGGCAGAGATAATAACGACTACGGATCTGAAAAACGCAGTACAGCGCCATCTGCCGAGAGGCATGGAGAACAAATACCTTGCCATGCTGTTTCAGGCATTGCGCATAGAGGTAAACGGAGAATTAGAGGCGCTGAAAGAGATGCTGCGACAAGCGGTAGAGATAATGAAACCTGGCGGAAGATTAGTAGTGATGTCGTACCACTCGTTAGAAGACAGAATAGTAAAAAACTATATGAAGAGCGGCAACTTTGAAGGAGAGATAGAGAAAGACTTTTACGGCAATCCGCTGACGCCATTAAAATTAGTAAGCCGAAAGGCGATAACCCCCAGCGAAGAGGAATTGCAGACAAACAACAGGGCGCGAAGCGCCAAGCTGCGAATAGCAGAAAAGAAATAGAAAAAGATAGAGCCTGCCAATACAATTCAAAAAAAACGAAAGGGTAAAACGATGTCGAACAGATATAAAGAGATAGACGAAGCACCGATAGTAGAAGATGAGAAGACAGCAGCTGGCGCCAAACAAAAGACCACCAAGAAGACAAGCGGCAACAGAGTACGCGAAGAGGTAATAGAGGAGCAGGATGTGGCAAAAGAGCAGCCCATACACCAGAAGCACGGCAAAATAAGCACAGGCGACAACGACGAAGCCAAAAAAGACGCTGAGAAGAGCAATACTGACAGCGAAGAGCTTAACGAGGATAAGGATGAAAACAACGAAGCCAGCGAGGCACCTCATAACAAGGTGAATGCAAAGAAGATAATGAAGAGTGTGATAGGTGGCGACATTCTCAACGGGAAGTGGATAAAGAAACAGATACCATTGATGCTACTGATACTATTCTTTCTGATAATAATAGTATCGAACAGATACAAGGTAGAGAACTTGACAAAAGAGAGGATAGCGACAAAAGACAGGATAGACCAGATGCGCGAGCAACGCATACAGGCACGAAGCCAATATCAACATTCAATACAGATATCAACCATAGCAGAGCAACTTGACACAATAGGCGTAGGCATAGTAGCCGAGCCGCCATACCTGATAGAGATAGAGAAATAGGCGACATAAAAAGCGACACGTCCAATGAACGACCCGAACAACGAACACAAAGAGCTGATGGGCAAAAAGATGTTTGTCCTATGCATGCTGCTCATCGTCATGAGCGGCTGTGGTTTGCTATACGGGTTGATAAAGATACAATGGATAGACGGGGACTACTGGAGAGAACGGTCGCAATCAAGAAAAAGCTCGGAGCAGAAAGACCCGGCGAGACGCGGAGACATATATTCAAGCGACGGCAAGATACTGGCTACTGCGCTGCCGGTATGCGACCTATACATAGACTTAGGCCACCGCGTATGCACCAACAGCGACGGCAGCGTGATGATGGACAGGAACAACAAGAGAGTTATAGACACCACCATATCGGATGCGGCATACGACACGAACATAAACCTAATATGCAAGATACTGCACAAGAGCAAGCCGCACAGAAGCGTAGAATACTATAAAAAGAAAATCGGCGAGGAGCGAGCCAAGGCGACCCCGAACCAATGCTTTTTAGTAGAGCGCAACATACCCTACTCGTGCTGGCGCGAGCTGAAGGCAGTAGCAGGATGGCGGAGAGGCATATTAGAGACCGTGAACGACAAGAATGTGAAGCACTATATCAGGGCGCACACCTACAACAACGTAGGCGGCAACGTGATAGGCTTGGAGAACGGATTGACAGACACATATACAGGACTTGAAGGGTACTACGACAGCATACTACGCGGACGCGACGGCATATATACATGCCGACGACTGACAAAAGGAGTATGGCTTGCCGACGAGAGCGAGAACGACATTGACATAGACTCGATACCCACCCAGCACAAAATAGACGGGAAAAGCATAACGGCGACCATAGACACACGCTATCAAGACATTGCTGACGCCAGTTTGCGAGCAGCGTTGCAGAAAAACAAAGCCGACGGAGGCTGTGCAATACTGATGGAAGTAGAGACGGGTTATGTGCTGGCATGCAGCAACATGTGCAGAGACAGCAACGGCGAGGGAGGATATGCGGAAGTAATAGACAGAAACATAGCATGTGCCGACATATACGAGCCCGGCTCGGTATTCAAGCCCGTAATTCTGACATCGATACTAAACGACAGCACGAAAAGCATAGACATAAACATGCGGTTGAGAGCCCGCATAAAAAACTTTGACGGAACAAGCGACTGTGAACTTGTGGACGACCATGGCGACAAAGACACACTAAGCTTGACAGAGGTGATAGTACAATCATCGAATGTAGGCATGAGCGAACTTGGATGGAGATACTACCACAGCGACAGGGCAAGGCTGAAAGAGCTGGTAACAAGGACATTCCCAACCAAAGCACTGATGCTCGACCTAAACACATCGGAGTATCACCAGAAGATCAGCTCGTTGAGACCAAATAGAAACTTTTTGAACTTCTGCTTTGGATATTCGACAACGGTATCGCCGATACAGCTGCTGACGTTCTACAATGCCATAGCAGGCGGAGGGAGGATGGTAAAGCCGCTATTCTGCAAACAGATAGGCGCCGGCGACGAGGCTCAAACAATAGCACCTGTGGTACTTAACGAGCATATATGCAGCAAAGAGACAGCGCAGAACATCACCAACATGCTGATACAAGTGGTAGAACAAGGCACAGCCAAAAACATCTACGACCCAAAATACAAGATAGCCGGCAAGACCGGCACTGCCAAGATAATACCGCAGGGCATAAGTCCCAACAATGCAACATTTGCATGTTTCTTTCCAGCCGACAAGCCAAAATACAGCTGCTTAGTGCTGATAAAGCACACCTACGCATCAGGAGGCAAGGCGGCGGCACCTGTCGCCAAACAAATAGCCGACGCCGTGATGGCACTCGACCCAGAGATAGGCACAGTGAAGATGAACGACATACAGTGGAACACCAAAGAGGAAGAGCGTATACCGCACTGCAAGAGAGGGTATCGCAAAGATATAGAAGAGATATATGCGACATTAGGGATAGCACGTAATCACAACACCGACAGCAACAGCTGGATACACTACGACAAGACGGAAGAGTACTACACACCAACCACCACGAAAGTGCCCGATTGCCGCGGGATGAGCATAAAGGATGCCATAAGAGTGATAGAGCAGAGTGGAATGCGATGCAAGTTTAGCGGATGCGGAAAAGTTGTCGGGCAGCAGCCAGCAGCGCGAAGCGTGCTAAAGAAAGGCGGCACAGTAACCTTGACCTTAAGCAACTAAACATTTGTGGCCATGAGAATAGACGAGATACTAAAAGATATAGACTACAAGAGCCTTGGAGCTATAGACAAAGAGATAGAAGGAATAACCTTTGACTCGAGGAAAGCCGCCAAAGGGATGGTGTTTGTAGCGCAGAAAGGAGTGCACACCGATGGTCACCAATACATCAACAACGTGATAGACAACGGTGTAGAAGTGATAGTATGCGAACAGATGCCAACGACGACAAGAGAAGGCGTAAGCTACATAGAGGTGAAGAATAGCGATGAGGCATTGGGAAAAATGGCACGCAACTATTACGGCGACCCTACCAAGAAGCTAAAGCTCATAGGCATAACCGGCACCAATGGCAAGACAACAACGGTAACGCTGCTACACCAGATGATGAGGAAAGCCGGACATCATGCTGGACTAATATCGACGATAGTAAACAAGATAGACGACCAAGAGATAGCCACACACCACACGACACCTGACGCATTGTCGCTAAACGCATTGCTTAGCGAGATGGCAGAGCAAGGCTGTGAATATTGCTTTATGGAAGTTAGCAGCCATGCCGTGGTGCAGCAAAGGATATCCGGGCTGACGTTTGCCGGAGGCATATTCAGCAACATAACGCATGACCACCTCGACTATCACAAGACTATGGCGAACTATATAGCCGCAAAAAAAGGTTTCTTTGACAGTCTGCCGTCCAACGCTTTTGCGCTTACCAACATAGACGACAAAAACGGCATGGTGATGATGCAGAACTGCAAGGCTAATGTTAAAAGCTACAGTCTGAAAAAGGTTGCCGACTTTGGATGCAAAGTGATAGAGAACACCTTTGAAGGATTGCTTTTGCAGATAGACAACAACGAGATATGGACACGACTTGTAGGCACATTCAACGCCTACAACCTGACAGCAATATACGCCACAGCAGTGCTATTAGGCATAGAGAAAAGCAAAGCGCTGCTACTATTAAGCAGCCTTGAGCCTGCAAGAGGAAGATTTGAATATGTGAGAGGCCGAGGCAAGACAGCCATAGTAGACTATGCGCACACACCCGACGCATTAGAAAACGTATTGAACACCATAAACGCCATACGCACCAGCACACAAGAGGTGATAACCGTGATAGGCTGCGGCGGCGACAGAGACAGGAGCAAACGGCCGGAGATGGCACAGATAGCCATGCACATGTCGAACAAAGTGGTATTGACCAGCGACAATCCGCGCACAGAAGACCCCGAGCAGATATTGAACGAGATGGAGAACGGGCTGACCGACATAGAGAAGAGCAGGGCAATACGCATAGGCGACAGACGACAAGCCATAAAGACGGCGTGCATGATAGCCAAAGAGGGCGACATAATACTGGTAGCCGGCAAAGGGCACGAGACCTACCAAGAGGTGAACGGAGAGAGAAGCCATTTTGACGACAAAGAAGAATTAGAGAAAATATTAAAATAAAACTATATGCTGTACTATTTGTTTGACTGGTTAGACAAAGTGTATCAAGTACCTGGTGCAGGAGTATTTCAGTACATATCGTTTAGAGCCGCATGCTGCTTTATGACATCGCTACTGATAGTGATATGCTTTGGCAACAAATTCATACGATTTATAAAACGCAAAGGCATAGGTGAGAATGTGCGCGCGCCGGAGCAAAAGAAAGCCAACACGCCCACCATGGGAGGGTTGCTGATAATAGCGGCAATAATCATACCGACGCTACTATTTACCAAACTCGACAACATCTACATACTGATAATGATCGGCACAACAATCTGGATAGGGTGTGTAGGTTTTATCGACGACTACATAAAAGTCTTCAAGCACAACAAAGACGGGCTGTCAGGCAAATACAAGGTAATAGCGCAATCTATATTGGGAGTAGTGGTAGGCCTGCTTGCAGTATTTCATCCAGAGATATCGTCGACGACTACGACCATACCGTTTGTAAAAAACCACGAATTGGACTACACCATGCTTATAAGCTGGATGGGCGACTGGGCGGCAGACTGGGCATGGATAGTATATGTGATAGTCGCCGTGCTGGTAGTAGTGGCCGTATCTAATGCCTCCAACCTTACCGACGGCATAGACGGACTGGCGGCGACGACAGGCAGCATAATAGGCGGAGCATTGGCAATATTAGCATGGCTGTCGGGCAACCTGATAATGAGCAAGTATCTAAACATCGTATATCTTGAAAACATCGGTGAGCTGACTATGTTTATATCGTCGTTTGTAGGAGCGCTATTAGGCTTCTACTGGTATAACGGCAAACCTGCAAGCATGTTTATGGGCGACACTGGTTCGCTGACCATAGGCGCCATAATAGCAGTGTATGCACTCCTGATACGCAAAGAGCTGCTGCTGCCATTGCTATGTGGCATATATGTAGTAGAGAACCTATCGGTAATAATACAGCGCGAACATTGCAAATACTACCGCAAGAAACATAAGCTGCCCATAGGTGTGGATGTACCGAAAGAGAAGAGAATCTTCTTTTGCACCCCGCTACATCACCACTATCAGAAAGGATACAGAACAGACGGCAAGGGTTTGGAAGAGACCAAGGTGGTGCAAAGATTCGCCATAGTAAGCATAATGCTTGCGATATTGACAATACTGACACTAAAAATAAGATAAACAGACTACAACAACCATAAATCAAGCTACCACAATGACTATAGAGACATTGGCCAAACAGGGACGCACCAAAGAGCCCAACACACTGGCAGGCATAGACACAAAACTACTGAAGCAGATGCGCAACGAAGGTTTGCGGTCATGCTTTCAACACTTTGACGAGCAAAGCCATAGAATGGAATATGTGGCCAGCATACACGGAAAGACATTCATCGACGACGGAGCATCGCACAACGTCAATGCGACATGGTATACCATGGAGAAATTGCATGGCAGAGTGCTATGGATAGCCAAGAGTGGCAACGACGAAGCCGACTACAGTCGATTGAGAGCTGCCGCATTGCAGAAAGTGAGGTCTCTCTATTGCATAGGCGAAAACAACGAGGCATTGAAGAAGTACCTCGGCGATGTAATACCCAACATAGAAACCGTTGCCGACATGCACGAGGCGGTGAACAAGGCATTCTACAATCCGATAGAGAATGCCACCATAGTGTTTTCGCCCAGCAGTCCAATAGACATGGCAAGCGAAGAGATGAATTTTAGAAACGAAGTCAACGAGTTGTAACAACACGACATCGAATTGAAAAAGATTGGCAAAATATTCAAGGGCGACACGGGGATATGGATAATATTCCTGCTATGGAGCATAATATCGCTAACGGCGGTATACAGCTCGATAGGCTATATGGCCTTGACAAAGATGAATACCACACCTACGATGGCGTTTCTGAACCATCTATTGAGGGTAGTACTCGCATACGTTGCCATAATAATTGTGTCTAACATCAATTACCAAGCATTTTCAAGGTTATCGGTAATAGGATATGTACTAACAGTAGCGCTGCTGATAATAAGTTTTGGAGGACGATGGATGCATATACCGGGGTTGGGACAGTTTCAGCCGTCGGAGATAGCGAAGATAGTGCTTATAGTGTTTCTTGCCCGCCAACTGACGATGCAGCAAGAGAAGATACGAGAGAGCATGACCTTTTGGAAAATGATGGTGTACATGCTAATAGTGATAGTGCCAATATTCTTTGAGAACCTGTCTACGGCAATCATCATCTTTATGACATGTATGGCGATGATGTACTACGGAGGGATAAAGAAAGGTAGAATATTAAAGACCATCGGCGTGGCTGCAGTGCTTGGCGGAATACTATTAGGGTGTGCGTACTATGTGTTTCATAGTCCACTGAGAGAAACGGCACGCGAGACGGTGCTTGCGAGAGCCGAGACATGGTCGAACCGAGTAGACCATTGGCTAAATCCGAACAAGAACGCCCTGACACAAGAGAATATCGCACGGATGGCTGTCGCCGACGGCAAACTGACAGGAGTAGGGATAGGCAACACAGTGCATGCCAGGCTGATGAGCGAGGCGAACAACGACTTCATATACGCCATAATAATAGAAGAGACAGGAGCGATAACAGGGATAATAATATTTATACTATACACAATATTCTACATACGTTGTATAAAACTGGCACGGGCAAGCAAGAAAAAGTTTGGAGGGCTGATGATAGGAGGTATAAGCACAGCCATATACATGCAAGCGATGATACATATAAGCGTATGTGTAGGGGTATTGCCCGTAACGGGACAGACTCTGCCATTTATAAGCTCAGGAGGAACGGCATACATATTTATGGGCTGTGGCATAGGCATAATACAATCTGTAGCCGCAGACACAAAACGGCACAAGAATACAGACGACGAGAAACAAGAAACTATCGCAGAAGAAGCGACAGAGACAGCTACTGAAGCGAAGACAAAATAATACACAACAAGAACAAAACACACCAACCAATATGAAAGCGATAATCAGCGGAGGCGGCACAGGCGGACACATATTTCCAGCCATAGCCATAGGAAACGAAATCAGGAAGAGGTATCCTGACGCAGAGATATTGTTTATCGGTGCGAAAGGCAAGATGGAAATGGAGAAGGTGCCATCTGCCGGATACAAAATAATAGGACTGCCTATTGACGGACTGTACCGCCAAATAAACTGGACAAACATAAAACGTAATATCGTATTGCCATTCAAGATGATAATAAGTCTGCACAAAGTAAAGAAGATACTACGCGAGTTTCACCCAGACATAGTGATAGGTGTTGGAGGCTATGCCAGCGAGCCGACGCTAAAGATGGCGTCAAAGATGGGCTACCCCACCCTGCTGCAAGAGCAGAACTCCTACGCAGGACTGACCAACAAGATGCTGTCGAAGAAAGCCCAAAAGATATGCGTAGCCTACGAGAATATGGACCGTTTCTTTCCAGCAAACAAGATAGTGATGACCGGCAACCCAGTGAGATGGGACATCGAGAACAACAGCAGCAGCAAGATAGAGAGCATCAAGCACTTTGACCTTGACGAGAATCTGCCGGTAGTGCTGTCAGTAGGCGGAAGCCTTGGTGCAGAGAGCATCAACAAAATGCTTCGCAACCATATAGACTACTTTAAGCGCAACAAGGTGCAACTAATATGGCAGACCGGCAAATGGATGTATGACGAGATAAACGAAGCAGTGCAGCACACGGGTGCCGAGCAATATATCAAAGTACACCAGTTTATAAGCCGAATGGACATGGCATACATGGCGGCAGACATAGTGATTTCGAGAGCTGGTGCCTTATCGATTTCAGAGCTGTGCATCAGTGGCAAAGCCTCGATACTAATACCATCGCCCAATGTGGCAGAAGACCATCAAACCAAGAACGCCGACGCACTAAGCTCCAAAGGGGCAGCCATACTTGTGCCCGACAACGAGTGCAACAACAAATGCATAACGATAATGCAAGAGTTGATAGACAACAACGAGAAACGCAAAGCGATGGAGGAGGCGATAAAAAAGATGGCACAACGAGAGGCCGCCCAACGTATAGTTGACGAAATAGCGAAAATAGTAGAAAAGAAACATCAATGCTGATGTGATGAAAACAACGGGAGGGACATATTACTTCCTTGGCATAGGAGGCATAGGCATGAGTGCCATAGCACGCTATCTGCATCATTGCGGACAGACAGTGTGCGGCTATGACCTTACGCCAAGTCCACTGACAGACAAGCTACAGGAAGAAGGCATAGCGATACACTTCGACGACGAGCCAAGCCATATACCCACCGACACCAAGATGTGCATATACACGCCTGCCGTACCACAAGAGACGAAGCTATACCAAGCCTTGAAGACGAAGGGTATACCAATAATGAAAAGGGGTGCCATGCTGGGTCATCTGACTGAGAGCAAAAAATGTATAGCGGTAGCAGGGAGCCACGGCAAGACAACGACATCGGGAATGATAGCACACATACTAAGCAACAGTGCAAAAGGATGTAGCGCATTTCTCGGAGGTATAAGCAACAATACAGGAAACAACCTGATAACCGACCCACAATCAGAATACGTTGTAGTTGAAGCCGACGAATACGACCGTTCATTCCTACACCTCCACCCCACGTACTCGGTGATAACGGCTACGGACCCCGACCATCTCGACATCTACGGCACACACGAAAAAATGCTTGAGTCATTTGCGCAATATGCCAAACAGACCACCGATGACGGCATGCTCATAATAAAAAAAGGTGTATCACTACAAGAACTATATAAAGACAGACTCAGCAACGCAGAACAGCACAGCTATGCCAAAGAGAATAGCGACGCCGACTACTATGCAGAAAACATTGCTATAAACAAGGGTATCATAAGCTTTGACCTACATACACCACAGCAAACAATACACGACATCGAACTGCTGCATACAGCACCCTACAATATAGAGAATGCCGTAGCCGCAAGTGCCATTGCACTGCAATGCGGAGTAACAACCGACGAACTAAAGAAAGCATTAAAGAGCTTTGCCGGAATGAAGAGACGTTTTGAATACCACATACAAAACGACAACATAATATATATAGACGACTACGCCCATCACCCCAACGAAATAGCCACGGCACTGCAATCGATACGAGCGCTCTACCCAGGCAAAAAGATAACCGGTATCTTTCAGCCACACCTCTATAGCAGGACGGCCGATCTTGCCGACGAATTTGCAGAAGCCCTGTCGACACTCGACCGCGTGATACTCCTACCAATATATCCAGCGCGTGAAAAGCCAATCGCTGGCGTAAGCAGCGAGATGATACTAAACAAGATAACCAACAAAGACAAACATATAAGCAGCAAAGAAGAGCTGACTACACTACTTGACAAAGAAGACGACGAAATAGTGCTAAGCATAGGAGCAGGAGACATCGACCGGCTGGTGCCAAGCATAAGCAATACGCTACAGCATAAATACAGCAACAGATAAAAGACAAAGAATGACCAAACGCAAATTCATACGCCGTGTCATTATCAGTACAATATTGATACTGATAGTTATAGCAGCAAACATTGTGCGAAACAACACAATGGTGAAGAGCGTGGACGTAACCGTAGACTACAACAATTCGGAGGCATTGGTGAGCAGCGAGACCTTGCAGCGAGAGTTGATGAAAGCCATGCCAACATTAGGAAGCATAAAAGTAAAAGAGGTAAAGACGCACGATGTAGCAAAGATAGTAGCGCAATCGCCATACATAGAAAAAGTAGACACATATATCAGCATAAGCTGCAAAGTGAAGATAAAAGCATACCAGCGACAGCCAATACTACATGTGTTCTACTACGACGACGAGTTCTATCTTGACGACAAAGGAATATACATACCCACCTCGACAGAAGGCACAGCCAACGTGATGGTAGGCAGCGGACACTTCAAGCAGAAATACAAACAAAAGATACAAGGGTTAGACATCGAAAAAATGATTGTCGACAGTGTGCAAAAAGATTACGACATAACCAAGATGTGGCAAATAGCCAAATACCTTTACGACAACGAACAATACAGAAGCCTCTTCGACCAGATATACGTCAACCGAGCCAACGACATAGAATTAGTGCCAAAGATGGGCAACCACATAGTATGCGTGGGCGATGCCAACGATATAGAAGAAAAGATGAAATACCTCTATGCCTTATACAAGGAAGCCTTTCCACGTATAGGATGGAACAAATACAAATATATAGACCTGACCTACAAAGGACAGGCGATATGCAGAAAAAGATAACAACAATATAAAACCAAAGATATATGAGTAACACGTCAATCACAGATTCGAACATAGTAGTAGGCGTAGACATTGGAACCACCAAAGTAGCATGCTTCATAGGAATACAGGGGTCCAACAATGAGTCGGTAAAAATACTTGGATTCGGCACATGTCCGTCGCAAGGCATGCAAAGCGGAATGGTTGAAAACCTTAACATGGGAGCAGAAGCCATACGCACAGCCATAAAGCGAGCGGAAGAGAGCTCCAACATCATAGTAGACGAAGTATACATAGGCATAGCCGGCAATCACATCAGCAGCAAGCAGAATCATGGAGAGATAGTGATAAACGACGATTCGTTTCACATCATAAGCCAGGAAGACATGAATCTGCTGATGGAGACCCAGAAGAACACCATACTGCCAGCAGGCGAGGATATCATACATATATTTCCGATGTCTTACGCAGTAGACAACAGGACACTGAGCAACAGCATCATGCCTATAGGAGTGCAGGGGCATAAATTGGAAGGCACCTTCCATATCGTTACCGGCAAGCGCGAAGAGGTAAAAAAACTGATAAAATGCGTAGAGATGGCCGGCTACAAGGTAAAGGGTGTAGTATTGGAGCCTATAGCCTCAGCCTACGCAGTACTTGAAGACAACGACTGGACATAAGGGACAGCCCTCGTAGACA
>JAZRVD010000112.1:0-4050 GCA_045598945.1 Bacteroidales bacterium
AGAGCATTTCGACTTGGCCACTGTGGCTTCGCAATATTCCACATCGCCTGTTGCCGTGCCTGCTGAATATATAAGTGGTACGCATGCCTTGCCCAACTGCTGGCGTTTTGCTGGCATGAGCAGCACAGCCACTTCTTATCCTCAGGCGTTCATACTTGCTGCTGGCAATAACAGCGGAGCCCCGTATACCTATAACGGCAGCAATGGTGCTTTGGTAATGCGTAACGATGGTGTCGACAGTCGTCGTACTGTTGCGGCTTTGCCACAGTTTGCCAGCCAGATTACCGGTAATGCGATGCCGTTAGACAGTGTCTTTATCAGTTTCAGTGCTCGTGCGTTAGACGAGGCTCGTCCTGGTACGCTGCAGATAGGCTATATGACCAATGCTGACGATGCCACAACCTTCCAGCCATTGCAGACCATCAATACCCTGCGTCATGACTACCAAACCTTTGTCTTCGACTTCTTATCCACAGGCACGCGCTATATCAATGGCGCTGTTCCTGCCTTGCGCTATACGGCTGCTGATGCCAACAGCGTGGTGATGATAGACGAGATGGAGGCTGTACAGAGCAGTGAGTGCAAGCAGCTGCGCAATGTGGTGGCAAAGAATATAACTAACAGCAGTGTTGCTCTGGGCTGGAGCGACAATGGCAACGCCAACAGCTATCGTGTTATCTATGGCGTGCATCCGTTCCGTCCTGGCGACATGGGCGAGATGACTGTCAATGGCTCTACGGCAGGCATGCTGACCATAGAGGGTTTGATGGCCAATACCGAATACGATTTCTATATCAGCAACAAGTGTTCGTGCAGCCCGTTGTGGAGTCCTAATGTGAAGGTAACGGTGCGCACCGCTTGTACGCCGGCCACTCTGCCGTATGCCGAGAATTTCGATAGTTACACCTCCGACATCTATGGTGGGGACAACTATATCAACTATCCTGCCGCCACATATACCGATTTGCCATGCTGGACAACGGTCTATCAGCCAGAGGGCTCCAACGGTATGCCTTTTGCCAAGAGCAGCTATTATGGCGCCAGCGGCTACGGCTTGAGCTGGATAACCAGCGTAGGCAGTGGCGACCCATTGGCACGCTACTACTATAGCGCCAGCAGGTCGTTGGCGTTGAAGTCGAAGAAAAGCCCCAACATGCAGCTATCCAATGCCAATGCTGTGTATGCTGTGTCGCCAATGTTTGCATCCAATGCCGACAGCTTGCGTATGGACTTCCGTTATCGTCCGTATAGCAATTTGCCGTTGAAGGGTACGTTGCAGGTTGGCGTGATGAGCAGTCCTTACGATGTGGCATCGTTCACCGCAGTGTCTGCCTCAGAGAGTGTCATAGAGCATAGCTACTGGAAAGACGTGCATGTCGACCTCACTGCATTGCGTGGCACGCCGCAGGCGTCGTATCGCTATATTGCATTCCGTTATAGCTGTGGCGATAACGATGTTGATGCTACAGCCTTTATCGATGATATATCTGTTGAGCGTATCAGCGACTGCGAGGCGCCGCTTGCCGAGGTGGTGTCGGTAGGGTCGGTCAATGCCAAGTTGCAATGGCTTGCCAATCCGTATGCCGCCAAGTATGAACTCAAGGTGATGACAGGTGCTGAGAATGGCGTCGAGGTGCCGGGTATCACCGATATCGATGGTGCTGCAACCGACTATACTATTACAGGTTTGAGCAGCAGCACAGCCTATTACTATAAGATGCGCGCCTATTGCGGCGGCGATTGGAGCGACTGGAGCAATGTGCAGATGTTCCGCACACCTTGCGATGGCTTGCCTATGCCGTATAGAGAGAATTTCGATAGTTATGGCAACAACATCAGCTCCTCGTCGTACTATCCTACAGCTACCCACGAGGCAGCGTATATGCCAACGTGCTGGTCGTTCCCAGGTGTGGCTACAGAGCTTGGCAACAATCCGCGCTACTATCCGCAGGACTATATTACAGCCAATACTGTTACTTGGCCCAACAGCGATGCTGTCGCCGAGGCTTCGCAACATTTGGCGTTGAAGAGTTACAATACAAACGAAAAGGCTGTCGCCGTGCTGCCACCATTTGGTTTGCATGTCAGCCTTACCAATATTAAGTTCTACTATCGCAATTATAGTAGCAGCTATACCGGCCAGTTGCAGTTGGGTTATACCACTTCGCTTACCGACCCATCGAAGTTCCGTCCTGTCAAGAATGTTATTGTCAATGGCGGCGGCGTAGGTGTCAACGAGACTTATCTACCCAAGAAAGACCAGTTTACCATCGCCACTTACGACTTCGCCAATGCTGGACTGGCTGGCGACACTACCTATTATATTGCTTTCCGTTACGATCCGCGCAACAATCAGAACCAGCTCAATGTGGCATATATCGACAGCATTGTCGTCGACGGCGGTGTGAAGATTACCGCTACCTACGACTATGTGCAAAGTCGTGAGGAGTGGTGCATACAGACCGACTGGACCAAGCAGTGCGAAGATGCAGAGGAGTATGAGCTGCAATATAGCACTATGCCGTTCGATTGGGAAGCCGAACATGGCTATGCCAATACCCATTCGGTGTATGTTACTGCTGCCGATGGCAACACAGGCAAGGTGCCGTGCCGCAAGATGCTGGCAGGCATGAACGATGGCGAGATGTACCACTTGCGCGTGCGAGGCAAATGCCCGGTAGAGGGTGTTGCTCTCTATAACGATGCCGACTGGAGCAATACCGCCACCGTCATCGTCAACTGTCTTGCTCATACTGTCGACACGCTCTGCGGCGCTCCTGCCACGGGTGGCGACTGTGCTATAGACCATAGCAGCGAGCCTTACAATTTCAACAACTACTGCTCTGTGCAGCAGATCTACACCTCCGACGAGCTGCGCAAAGGCTGGCTCAAGGGTATAGCCTTGCGTATGTACACTCGCAAGGATGTCTACACCTACGGTTATCTGCAACTCACCGACAAGGACGAGTTTACCGCTTCGAGCAGCGACCAGTGGGTGCCTATGAACACCTCGACCGATTATTTCTTCGAGAACTGGGGTTTGAGCCAAGGCACCGAGTGGCGACCGAGCGAAACCGGTTTTGTCGAATTCAATCACAACGGACAGACCCTTGCTGGAATGAACGCCAGCGGAAATGCCGCCACCTACTACAACACCTTCTATTACGATGGCACCAAGAATCTTGTGGTAGGTCTCTATAACGACCGTGGAGGAGCGGGCAACGAGTACTATGTCTACCCGACAGAGAAATACCAGGCTATGCGCAACATGCGCAGTGCCGCTAATGCCGACTTTACGCGCAACGACGAGATAGACCGCTTCCAGTACAAGCTGCAGGTCAAGTTTATGTACGTCTGCCCGATGAACAGTCTCACCTGTCCCAAGCCGGGCAACGTTGTCGCCACACCGTTGAACGACGGCACCAGCGACGTTGTGGTTACATGGGCTCCAAGTGCTCAGTCGGGTGCTACCGACTGGGTGGTGGAGTATGGCCCGGAGAACTTTACCTCTGCCACACGCACTGGCAAGCATAATATTGCTGCCAAGCCTACCGACACCTTGCGTGGTTTGACTACAGGTACGGTGTATGAGGTGAGGGTTTATACCAACTGCGGTTTGGTCAATGGTGTAAGCAAGGAGTATGCCAACACCAAGTTCACCACACCGTGCGGCTTGCAGAGCATACCGTATAGCGAGCCGTTCGACAGCTATACCACTCATGTGCGTAGCAGCAATGCCGGCGAGCCAGAGGCTCCAGGCGAGTTCCCTAACCATCAGATGACAGCTTGCTGGACCTACAGCGGTTTCAGCAGTCATTACCGCGACATACCGTTGGCTCAAGCTTTCCATCTGCAAGACAATAGCACCTACAACTACAGCGGCCGCAGCCTTATGTTCAAGAGCAAGCAGACCACCAACGATGTCTATGCCTCGCTGCCTCGCATGGCAGAGCCGTTAGACACTCTCAAGCTTACTTTGAAATATCGTTATAGCAGCCAGAACCCAGAGAGCCGTCTGCAGGTGGGCTATATGGTAGACCCTGTCAGCGG
>JAZRVD010000113.1:0-16484 GCA_045598945.1 Bacteroidales bacterium
TATGCAGCTATGCGTTTGGCGATGGTCTCATGCTGACTGGCAGTACAGCCAACGGCGGCGACTCCGTGTCGCTGACAACTGAGAATGCCAATATTTTTGCAAACGACACAGCCTATCTCGCCGTGGTGCTGCCTACGAGTGGGAACTCCACTGTAATCTACGAGGTGAAGGACAACACAGGCAAGGTGGTGGCATCGTGTGCTGTGATCAACCGTCAGTTTACGGCTGGCAGCATCTACACCGTTACACTTGATGGCGACAAGCTCACCGCCACGGGTAAAATGTGGAACTTCAATGTTTTCTCAGTGTCGGCTAATGATACCATAAGGTTCTCCAAGGGCAACCTGCAGTACAACGCCAATTCCAATACATGGCGCTTCGCCGAAAACCAGTGGGACTATGTAGGCAGCCCATCGCAGAGTAGACAAAATATGAATGAGGCCTCCGGCAACGTCTCTAATAGCGATAACGCCAGTATTTCTGATACTTATAATGGCTGGATAGACCTCTTCGGCTGGGGCACAGGCAACAATCCAACCAAACACACGGAAGATGATAATGACTATTCCACCTTCACCAACTGGGGGGCAAACGACAGTCTAAAAGCTGCTCTTGGCACTGGCTGGCGCACGCTGAGCAATATTGAATGGGAGTATCTTATCGACGATAACAAAGACAGCCGTAAGGATAGATGGGGAATCGCTACGGTTAACAGTGTGCATGGCTTAGTGCTGTTGCCTGACGTTTGGCTGCTGCCCGATGGCTGTAACTTTACATCAGGCAAAGCCAGTGGTTGGACAACGAACAGCTACACTGTAGAGCAGTGGACAAAGATGGAGAAAGCTGGTGCTGTATTCTTGCCTGCTGCTGGCTATCGCTACAATCAGGGCGTCTACGCCGTTGGCGTTTGTGGCTACTATTGGGCTTCCACGATTTCCACAGATAGCTATGCTGACTATATCATCTTAGAAACTAATAGTGGTGTGAGTTTGGGCGAAGGCGACCGCTACAGCGGTCAGAGCGTGCGTCTGGTGCGGTAGTCTGACGTGCTCCAGAACTTGCTTGATTTGCGTTTCCCAAAACCAAAAGAAATCAAAAGAAAACCAATAGAAAGTAAAAGAGACCAATTCCAAGCAAGCTTCTCTTCTACTGTGCGGTGCTGACGGCTCCTGCCGCCTGCACCGCATTGTGTTTAGCCCATCCTCCACCGTAAAGACGTGGTGTTATGAAACAAAACGGTTTCGAGTAGAGTCGTAGCATGCCAAGGCAAGTGCTATGTAATAGACCTTTTTCGATAGGAAACCGACAAATGGGAGGTTATAAGCACCGTATACAAAAAGCTAATTCTGCGAATAACGACTGTTTCGAAGAAACAAACAAAAACGAAGCATAACCTTTTTGGGTATATGCTTCGTTTAACTATACAGCCGTTTTATTATTTTCCACAAGGCTGCGGCGCCACTCACTACTTGAAAACAAACGCCAAGCGAGAGTTATACCTGCCACTTGTGGCTGATTTTGCATTATGATGAGCGTTGATGTATATCACCTTGTTGCTGGGGAGCTGCACCTCGAAGAAACGACGCAGCATCTCAAGGCGACGGTCGGTAATCATAGTATTGAACTCAGCGTCATCGGTAACTGCTGAGGAGAGCGACACCTCCATGCTGATTTGCGGATTGTCGTAGAGAAAACGTATAACGCGCTGCAGCTTCTGCTTGCCGATGGCGGTAAGCTCGACGTTGGCCTCTGAGCCAAATACATCGCTAATATACAGCGTGCTGGCAAGGTCGAGCTGGTCGAGGCGCGTAGTAGTCTCGTAATACGACACAGCATGGTTTTCGTCAAACTGCACTGCGTTGAAGTCGACAGTGTTGCCGAAATAGCCGTCTTTGCTAAGCCACAGGGTGTAATGCTTTGCCGGAGCACTGCCATAGATAGAAGACAACGTGCTGGTGGCGGGCAGAAGAAGCTGATACATGCCCTTATCGTCGGTATGCGTGCGGCACAACAGCTGGTCGCCGTCGAAGATAGCTACCGACACGTCGCCTAAAGGCATCTCGGCAATATCCACCACCTTGCCAACCAACGAGACCACCGGCAAGGCGTTGTTGTAGAGATACAACGCCAGACAGCCGGAACGCGACGAAAGGATGAACACTCTGCCATTGACAGTGTCGAGAGCCATCTCGTAGTTGTCGCCATCGCTGGCAAAAGGAGCAGGCAGCACCATCGTCGACGCCCTTCCCAATGCAGGCTCTACATTGAAGCTGTCGACAATTATAGGTTTCAGCAGACGTGCAGCACACAGATGCCAATGTCCCACAGTGTCGCAAGCAGAGAAATAGACGAAATCCTGATGTATCACTGGCGCCATCTCCGAATAGGCCATTGAGAAATACGAGCTGAGCTGCATTGCCGTAGACCACTCGCCATCGTTGTTTTGATACGAGTACATCAACACGCTACGCCCCTCCGGCAGTGGCATGGAAAAGACCATATACCTGCCATCGCCAGAAAACGAAGGATGACATATACCATAGCGAGCACCTGAGAGCCTGACCTTGCGCAGCTTTGGCGACTTGCCTTGACGATACTCTAAAGTATAGAGATGCGAATGACCGCGCTTGACAGCGGTGTAGTAGATCTGATTGGTACGTGGCTGACGCACCACATAATTCATATCTTCGTCGTAGTGCATATACGAGGTGTCCCCCTCCGTAGCATACGCCACACCATTTGCCACAGGCGACGAGAGCAGCAATCCAGAGGCATAGTATAACAGCTTACCGTCTACTACCGAAAGGTTGCATGTAGTGCCTGGCAAGACCACCGCCGGCTGCCGCTTGACATTATAGCACTCCTGTGCCACTACACTCGACGCCACAAAGGCTACAACAAGAAAAAAAACGATACGTTTCACTACAGATATGTTTTTGTATGACAATAGGGATAGAAAGGCTATTGTTCTATCCCATAGTTTTTTTTATCATTATCATCGTACACAGCCACCACCCATCTGCTAATCAACCAGCACCAACGGTATAGCTTGGTGCATCTCGGTGATATAGTGGAAAGTGAGTCCGCTAAGATACTCTTGCGAAATGTCCTCGATGTCGCGACGGTTGTCTTCGCAGAGCATTATATCGGTGATATTGGCTCGCTTGGCAGCCAGTATCTTCTCCTTGATACCGCCTACAGGGGTTACATTGCCGCGAAGAGTTATCTCGCCAGTCATGGCAAAATTGTTGCGCACCCGCCGCTTGGTAAATACCGACACCATGGCGACAAACATAGTGATGCCTGCCGATGGACCATCTTTGGGCGTGGCGCCCTCAGGTACATGTATATGTATGTTGCTCTTGGATATCAGCTCCTTGTCGATGCCAAACTTGTCGGCATTAGACTTGATGTATTCAAATGCCAGAGTGGCAGACTCTTTCATCACATCGCCAAGGTTGCCAGTCATGCTGAGTGTGCCTTTGCCATCGGAGAGCGAGCTTTCTACAAAGAGTATCTCGCCGCCTACGGCAGTCCACGCAAGACCAGTAGCCACGCCTACGAGCGGATTGTCGCCCCTCTGCTCGCTGATATGGATAGGCAAGCCGAGGATGGTCTTGAGTTCTTCAACCTTGACGGCACGACGCACTCTGGGCTTGGTGCCTTTTTTTTCGCTATCGAGTGATGCAACAAGGTCGACAGCGCGGCGACGCACTATCTTTGCCAGCGTCTTGTCGAGCTGACGCACGCCACTCTCACGCGTGTAGTTGTTGATAATAGTCGCCAACACCTCGTCGTCGATAGTTACAGCATTGCTTTTCAAGCCATGTTCCGCTATCTGACGCGGCAGTAGATGCCGCTTGGCAATCTGCACCTTCTCTTCAAGGATATAGCCAGAGAGGTCGATAATCTCCATACGGTCGAGCAGAGCAGGCTGTATGTTGTTGAGGCTGTTGGCAGTGGCAATAAACAGCACTTTGGAGAGGTCAAAGTCTACATCGAGGAAATTGTCGTGAAAGGCATTGTTCTGCTCCGGGTCGAGCACCTCAAGAAGTGCCGACGTGGGGTCGCCGTGCATCGTGTTGCCCTGCACCTTGTCTATCTCGTCGAGGATAAACACAGGGTTGGAGGTGCCAGCCTTCTTGATACCTTTGATAATTCTGCCCGGCATAGCACCTATATATGTACGGCGATGGCCGCGTATCTCCGACTCATCGTGCAAGCCACCCAACGCCACGCGCACATATTTGCGTTCAAGTGCCTGAGCTATACTCTTGCCGAGAGAGGTCTTGCCTGTACCCGGAGGGCCTACAAGACAGATGATAGGCGACTTGAGGTCATGCTTGAGACTCAACACGGCGAGATACTCTACAATACGCTCCTTCACCTTCTCTATACCATAGTGGTCTCTGTCAAGCACCTTGCGAGCATTGGCAATAGAATAGTTGTCGTCAGAATACTCGTTCCACGGCAGGTCGAGCATGAGGTCGAGATAGTTGAGCTGCACAGAGTAGTCGGGCGACTGAACATGCATGTGTTTGAGCTTGGAGAGCTCTTTTTGAAATACCTCTGCAACATCGTCGCCCCATTTCTTTGTCTCAGCACGAGACTGCAACTCGTCGACTTCCGACATGTTGGAGCCGTTAAGCTCTTCCTGAATGACATGCAGCTGCTGGTTGAGGAAAAACTCGCGCTGCTGACGGTCGAGCTGGTCCTTAGCCTTGTTCTGCACCTCGTTGCACAGACGTATATAGTTCAAATCGGCTTCGATAGCCTCTATCACCAGTTCCACACGGTCGTCGTAGCCGTCACATTCGAGCATCTGCTGCTTGTGCATAGGCTCCGCCTCAATATGCGAGGCTATGGAGTTGAGCAGCATACGGTCCGACTTGATAGACTTGATACCATTAGACACCGCCTGTGGCATGCCGTGCGCCTTGAGCAAAGTGGCAAAACGGCGACGCATCTTGACAATCAACGTATGGAAGTCGGAACGTTTGGGTTGCTCTTCGGGCATGGGGACAACATTGCCTCTCAGCTCCGGACTCTGCGACACGATCTCTTTCAGCTCCACACGCGACGAAGCCTGCACTATAGCCATATTGAGATTGTTGGGCAATGTTACAAACTTGACGACATTGGCAACAACGCCTATATGACAAAGGTCGGAAAACGAAGGCTCTTCTACATCGTTGCGCTGTGTAAGGACGACAATCTTGCGCGAATTGTGATACGCACTCTTTAGCAGGTCTATCGATGACTGACGCGAAGCGTTGATGGGCACTATGATACCCGGCATCAGCACATTGTTGCGCAACGGCAATATAGGGTACTCGCCTGCGGAGACCTCCTCGTTCAACAAACGCTCCTCATCGTCTTTCGACATGATGGGTATCACCTCGGCGTTTTCAAGGATATTATCAAAAATAGATAAGTCTAAATCTTCTTTTTTCATACAATATATATATACCTGATACTGTCAGGACTGTATTTCTCATTCTTACTTATGTTCAGCAATGGCGCCAGCAGCCTGTATCAACAATCATTCGGCGCCAGCCAGCACCACCACTATCTCGCCACGCACCTCGACGGAAGAGAAGCGCATATACACCTCCTGCAATGTGCCGCGCGCCGTCTCAGCATGCAGCTTGCTTATCTCGCGGCTTACCGACACCCTGCGGTCGGGTCCTGCAACATTTATGAGCTGTTCCAACAACTTGACGAGACGATGAGGCGACTCGTAGATGATAGAGGTATACGGTGTAGCGGCAATCTCCTGCAGCCGTGTCTGCCTGCCCTTTTTGTGAGGCAGGAAGCCTTCAAAGACAAACCTGTCGCACGGCAGCGCTGAGTCGACGACAGCCGGCACGAAAGCCGTTGCTCCTGGCAGACACTCTACCGGTATGTTCTGTCGCACCGCCTCGCGCAAGAGAAGATAGCCTGGATCGCTGATGCCCGGCGTGCCAGCATCGGTAACAATGGCCATATCCATGCCCGACAAGAGCATGTCTACATAATGTCCCAGCTGCTGATGCTCGTTGAAGATATGATAGGACTGCAACGGAGTGTCGATGCCATAGTGCTGCATCAACACGCGCGAGGTGCGCGTATCTTCAGCCAATATCAGCTCAACGCTCTTCAACACCTCTACAGCACGAAATGTCATATCGCCCATATTACCGACAGGCGTAGGGACAAGATACAACTTCATAATCGACAGATAAACATAACATCGGAGAGTAGCAAACGACGATATAGTGCTGAAACTACGTCACCTTTCACCACTCTCCGACGATAAAAAACTATATTATCCAACAACTTCGAGTGGGTTATTCCTCCTCAAAGTCGTCAGGTATCTCCATGTCGTGGAACACGTTGGTAACATCATCGTCATCCTCAAGCATGGATATAACCTTCATCACCTTACGCATTGAATCGGGGTCGATAGAACGTGTAGTGTTGGGGATGCGCTGAAGCTCGGCGCTCTCGCACTCTATCTTCAGGTCTTCGAGCATCTTGACCATAGAGCCAAAGTCTTCGTAAGCGGTGTAGAGGGTGATGTATTCATCATCGACCTCCATCTCTTCCAAGCCACCGTCGATGAGCGTCATCTCAAGCTCTTCAACGTCCATCTCTGGCTTACGAGGTACGAGGAACACGCCTTTGCGTGAGAAAAGGAAGCTGAGCGAGCCGTTGGTCTCAAGAGTGCCGCCAAACTTGTTCATAATGGCGCGCACATTGGCAACGGTACGCATATTGTTGTCGCTCAAACACTCGATAAAGAGGGCTATACCATGGTTGGCATGGCACTCGAAGGTGATCTCCTGCAACACTGCGGCATCCTTGTCGGAAGCCTTGTTGATAGCACGCATCAAGGTGTCTTTAGGCATGTTGCAGCCACGAGCGTTCTGCACCAACAAACGAAGACGTGGGTTGCTGTCGGGATCAGGACCGCTCTCTCGTACTGCCACTGCTACCTCTTTGAGTATCTTGCTGTACTGTTTGCTACGCTTGGCATCGGCTGCGCCTTTTGCTCTCTTAATCTTAGACCATTTATTGTGTCCGGACATAATAGATTGATTTATAAGTTTATAATATTATTACATTTATTCTTTAGCAACCTTCTCGTGCTGGAGCGAGAAGCGAAGGTAGGTGATAGGCTTGCCTTCTGCGAGCCATATCTTTTCATAAAAAGTCTGCGTCAGCTTGGACTCGTCTTCTACCGAGCTGTCGCCATAAAGGTCGTTGGTGGCAATATCGCATGGCAGCCCCACAGCCTTTATCACATCATTATATGTATATTCATACAGCTCTTGCGAGTCTGTCTTGAGATGAACGGTGCCGCCGTCTACCACAAAACGGCGATAAACATCAAGAAAGCGAGGGCTGGTAAGCCTCTTCATAGGCTTTTTGGGCTGTGGGTCGGGAAAGGTTATCCATATCTCGCTGACCTCGTCGGGAGCGAAGAACTGGTCTATCAGCTCTATACGGGTACGGATAAAAGCGACATTGGGCATCTGCTCTTCGGTGGCAGTCTTTGCACCACGCCACAGACGAGCACCCTTGATGTCTACGCCTATAAAATTGCGATTGGGATATATGCGCGACAGCGCTATGGTGTAGTCGCCTTTGCCACAGCCAAGCTCCAACACTATAGGATTGTTGTTGCCGAAATAGCCGCTCCACTGTCCTCGATGCGCAAAACCATGCTCTTTCAACTCCTCGTATGACACTTGAAAGAGATTTGTAAAGGTTAGATTCTCGGCAAAATGTTGTAACTTGTGATGACCCATATAGTCTGTTTTATAATAAGGCAACGTCTTATAAATGAACTCATACCGCTTCGCACCGTGTGTCATATATATATGTTGTACAACAGTATGATGACAATAAAAGTTTCACAATAAGCGAGTGCAAAATTATGTTTTTTTTTTGATACTGACAAATATGGCTCCATATTGTTTTCAAACATCAATAGTTGAAAACGTACATACAATCTATTATTTGATTTTACATCCCCACTCCTATATGCTGTTTGCTTTACATTCTGCATATATACGAGTGCATTGCCACCTCGCCGCACTTACTTTTTGACTTCTCAAAAGTTATTGAATTCAGTGCATGGTCTACCATGCAAACATATCTTATTACGCCGCACTAAGCTAATTTGCCTCAACAAGCTCGGCAGCCTTCGGCACAAGGCGTTGAACACATCTTGTTTCGGATAATTCAACGGTGCCAGATAAGTATATAAAATCAAAAAAAATACGGCAGCATAAGTCTGTCGTATTTTTTTCAGTATAACTCTATCTATAATTCATCCTGCCTTGATTTCCATGTTTGAAACAAACCAGGAGACATTATACATCTCAGTTACAAGCCTAAAGCTTGCGTATTGCCACATCGCCATCATACCAGCTCTTGATGTGCTTGTATAGCGATTCGGCAGCCGTCTGCGTTGGTGCACTGCCCATGCTGACATAGTAGAGGCCGTTATGGTCGATGATATAGGCGTCGCAGCCTTGACGCTTGAGGATTGACGCCATACGGTTGGCGGTGTTCTTGTTGGTATAGAAGCCAGCCACTATGTCGTAGCCGCGGCGCGACTTGGTCTCGAAAGATGCTGTAGGCTCTGCCATCTTTTTAAATGTTACAGGAGGTGCAGGAGGCACTGGAAGCGGATCGGCCTGCAACCCCAGCTCGCTGACGAGCTCGCCGAGTAACTTTTCAAGCATGTCATTGTCGAGCAGTTCTTCCACCACCTGGCTCTCGCCTCTTATCCTGCGACGACTCTTGAGGAAATCATAGCAGTAGTCTTTCACATAGTCGCTACCTGAAGGGTAAAAACGATAAGGAGTATATGTAACACCATAAAGTTCTTCAAGACGCTGTCTGCTATATTGGTCTATACGCTGCATCATCTGCTGACGCGAATTGGTGTAGCGACGCGAAGCGAGAAAATCGCTGACATAACTTGCCATCTTCTTGCACACCACGTTAGCACTTGCGTCTACATCGTTGGCATCGAGCTCCACAAGATCGAGATTGAATGATGTTATAGTAACATGGCGGTTGAAATCAAATGGAGCATCCGCCGCCTGACCATCAGCCTCTACGTTCTCGCCGTCGGCAGCACTTGCATCGTTCTCTTGATTAGCGTTTTCCGATTCATCAGCAGGCTTTTGAGCTTCGGCAGTCTCTTGAGCAGCTGTATTTTTGGGTGCATCATTTGCTGTCTGCTCCTCAGATGTTGCCACCGTCTCGTCGTCAGGAGCACCAGTCGATGCAACACCACCTGCACCTACACCACCTTCTACACCTTCGCCTGTTCCGCCACCGATACCGCCTTCCATGCCTTCGCCTTCTGCACCAACGCCTGTGCTTTCGCCACCTGCAGTAATGCCATTGACATCAGTAACGTCGCCATCAATGTCTTCGTCTTCATTGGAAGCTATCTCGCTGCCTTCGCCACGAATACTGGCTATATCCTTTTTAAGCGCCTCCATAGCCGTGTCCATCGTTCCCCCATGACTTGGACGATAGACGAAATAGAAATACGACGCCACGCCTGCAAGCAGCAGCACCAGAGCAAGGAGTATCCACAGCCAGGTATGCTTCTTTTTCTTTTTAGGTTTGGCATTGCCTACATCCATCGAGTCGATAGGATTTGACGAGCCGTCAGAGTCGGGTATGCCCTTAAAGACGTTCAAGTCATCGTTGTTCGACTCGTCGCCTTCTGTGTTGTTGCTTTCTGTTGCGCTCTCCTGTTCCAGTTCTTGCTGAGACTCGCTCTGTGTGGCATCGTCTACGTCAACAGGCTCCATAGGCTTGTAAAAATCATCGGGTATGATAGGGGCCACCTTGATAGGCGATGGCTCTACCGGCTCGCTATGAGCCTCTTCCTGCTGCGGCTCGTCGGTAAGTGCTGGTGTATCCTCCTGCGTAGGCTCGAACTTGTCGAGAGGCACATCAACGGGAGCTGTAACGATAACTTCGGGCTCGATAGGATGCAACGGCTGCTCGAAGACTGCAAAGGGGTCGTCCTCTTCGGCATGATTATAGACATTGATGTCATGCAACGGTTTGGCGGCATCTTCTGCAAAATTTAGCGACGGGTCGGGCTGGAAAGCATAACCGTCGGCACAGCGCACCAAGGTGCCCAAACCTTTGAAGTTATGCGAACCCGTGGTACGCAGACGCTCGTCAACAGCAGAGACAAAACTATTCCACATCATCTTTGCCGTCTCTTGACTGACACATTCACTTTTTGCAATGGCATCGATAATATCTACGTTGCCTGTAGTTGACGTACTAAATGATACACTCTCCCTCTTGGGATATAGCACACCGCTTTGCTCATCATGATATGCATCTACGGTCTGCAAAGAAAAAGTACCGATACCAGGCACTTCCACCTGTTGTCCTTTACGCAGTACTTCGACAATAAAATTTGTAATGTTCATCTGCTATATGTTGTGCTTACTTATTATTCAATATCATTATACCTCGCGAGAGGTCTGCTGCAGATAGCGCTCAGCTTCTGCAAGGTCGGCCGGAGTGTCTATCCCCACGTTGGCAGCCGCCGTGTCTGCCACAGCAATACGGTAGCCATTCTCAAGCCACCTCAGCTGTTCGAGTTTCTCGCTCTTCTCAAGAGGCGTCTGGTCGAGCGATGCCACGCTGTGCAACACCTCGTAGCGGAAGGCGTAGATGCCCACATGCTTGTAGTAGGTCTGCCTCTCTATCCATTCTTCAGGCTTTATATCGCGCTGGAAAGGTATAGGCTGCCGGCTAAAATACAGCGCCATGCTGTCGCAGCCTCTCACCACTTTGACGTTGTTGGCATTAAACAGCTCGTCGGAAGAAGCAATAGGGGCGGCAAGGGTGGCTATCTGCGTAGACTCACGCTGAAAACATTCAGCAAGAGTCTCTATCTGCGCGGCGTCGACAAAAGGCTCGTCGCCTTGCACATTGATAACGACATCATACCTCTCGCCCATCTGAGCCAGTTTGTCAGCCACCTCGGCACAACGGTCTGTGCCACTACGATGCTTGTCGGAGGTCATCATCACCTCGCCGCCAAAAGCATTGACAGCATGGAAGATACGGTCATCGTCGGTAGCCACTATAGCTCTGTCTACACACCCCACAGCACTTACACGCTGCCACACCCACTGCACCACAGGCTTGCCATCAAGCATTGCGAGAGGCTTGCCAGGGAAACGCGTAGAGGCATAACGTGCAGGTATGACACAGAGTATCTTCATCACTTCTCGACATTTTGATTGGAGAACAGGCCGTTAAACTCGGCATCAATTCTATTTATAACCACGCCGAGGTCTTCGGGATTGTCGGCAAAATTAAGCTCGTTGATGTCAACAGTTATCAACTTACCCTTGTCGTAATGCTCAATCCACGACTCATAGCGATTGTTGAGACTGGTAAGATAGTCGAGACGGATAGCGTTCTCGTATTCGCGTCCGCGCTTCTGTATCTGACGGATCAGCGAAGGCACGTCGCCTCGAAGATAGATAAGAAGGTCGGGAGGGGCGATAAAAGAAGATATAAGTTCGAAAGTAGAGAGATAGTGCTCGAAGTCGCGAGTGTTGAGCAGGCCCATGGCGTGCAGGTTGGGAGCAAAGATATAGGCATCCTCATACAACGTGCGGTCCTGCACTATGTTGGCGAACTCCTTGCGAGTATTAAGCAACTGCCGCACACGCGTGTGCATGAAATATATTTGAATATTGAACGACCAGCGCCGCATATCCTCATAAAAACTACTGATATAAGGATTGTTGTCGGTAGACTCGAACATCGGTCGATAACCATAATGTTTTGCCAACAGTTTTGTCAACGTAGTCTTACCAGAACCTATATTACCTGCTATTGCTATATGCATATACAAACTTTTTAACAGCTACACCAATTCAAATAGTATTGATATATAGAGGTATAGATTTTTTTTGCACATTTTTCAAACAAGCAAATATACAAAAAAAAATCATAACAGCAGTAGTGAATAAAAAAAGAATACGAAGTTTGTGCAAAATATGTTACTTTTGCAAATTGAAGAACAACCATAAAATAGACTATAAACAAAGCCGTCTGCCCTCACGCTGACGGTGGAAAATCATATCAATCATGGCACTTATCAAATCCATATCCGGCATACGTGGCACCATCGGCGGCAAACCTGGCGACGGCCTTAGCCCCCTCGATGTAGTAAAATTCACAAGCGCCTTTGCAACATTCCTAAGACAGCACAGCGACAGCAAGCAACTTAAAGTTGTAGTAGGCAGAGACGCTCGCCTGTCGGGAGAGATGGTCGACCATATAGTGGTAGGCACCCTTTGCGGCATGGGCGTAGATGTCGTAGAGACAGGCCTCTCCACCACCCCCACAACAGAGATGAGCGTTACCGAGCACCACGCCGACGGCGGCATCATCATCACGGCAAGCCACAACCCACTGCATTGGAACGCTCTCAAACTACTCAACAAACACGGTGAATTTATTAACGCGGAAGAAGGCAACGAGGTGCTACGTCTCGCCGAAAGCAACGAGATAGACTACGCCGCTGTCGAACAACTCGGCACGGTAAGCTACGACAACGAAGCCATAAGCAAGCACATTTCTCGCATAATGGCATTGCCATTGGTAGATGCCAAAGCAATAGCCCAAGCCAACTTTCGCATAGCCATAGACCCCGTCAACTCCACAGGCGGCATTGCCGTGCCAATGCTATTAGAAGCCCTCGGCGTAAAAAACATCATAAAGCTGAACTGCGAGCCTGACGGCCATTTCGCACACACACCAGAGCCCATACCGCAAAACCTAACCCAGATAGCCCAGGCGGTGCCAGAGCACCACTGCGACCTTGGCATAGTGGTAGACCCCGACGTAGACCGCTTAGCATTGATATGCGAAAACGGTGAGATGTTTGGCGAAGAATACACCTTGGTGGCTGTAGCCGACTACATACTGTCGCACACTCCGGGCAACACAGTATCTAACCTGTCATCCTCTCGTGCTTTGCGCGACATCACAAACAAATACGGCAACAGCCAGTATTCGGCAGCCGCCGTCGGCGAGGTCAACGTGGTGAAGCAGATGAAGGGCACCAACGCCATAATAGGTGGCGAAGGCAACGGCGGCGTCATATATCCCGAACTGCACAGCGGTCGCGACGCACTGGTAGGCATAGCGCTGTTCCTCTCGCTCCTCGCCAAAAAGAATACGAAAGCCTCAGAACTCAAGAGCACTTATCCGCAATACGTCATCACCAAAAATCGTATCGACCTCACCCCCGACCTCGACGTCGACGCACTCTTGCAGCGTCTCGCCACCCACTACCAGTCGCAGAGCAGCTGCACCGTAACGACAATCGACGGCGTGAAGATAGACTTTGAAGACGGATGGGTGCACCTGCGCAAGTCCAACACAGAACCTATAATCCGCATATACAGCGAGGCCGCCGACGAACAGAGAGCCAACCAGCTTGCCCAAGAGGTTATAGCCATGGTATAACGACCACACAAACATCACAATACAAGAAAAACGCCGGCACAACATGCCAGCGTTTTTTTTTGTATTGTATAACACCACCTTCAGTCCTTCGACACAAAATAGCCGATAGTAAAAGAAGGGATGATGTCGGTAGACGGCAGAAGTTCCTCGGCAATCGCTCCAACAGTGCCCACCTTAGAACCACACCACTTGTAAAAAATTATACCGGCGACAAAAGCCCATATCAAGTCGAAGCCTTCACCCAAGCCTGGTATGATATACGTTGCCACACCTACGCCGTCCATCAAAAGGCACTCACCCAAAGAATGCTGATTTTTATTCTCCATATAATATTGTCAATTAATGAAAATTCTCTTTAAGAAAGTCAAGCAAAGGTAAAACCTCCTGTTTAGTCAAATCCCAATAGTTTTTATTGTCAAATAGCCAATCACCGCCTCCCAACGACTTGCGACACTTATTATTGAGACGTTGAGAACTCACAAATGTATGTAATTTTGCTTTTCGATTTGGAAGATGATATCGAAATTCACCATTAACATCACGAATGCCACCAATACATTTTTCATAATCATCAAAACAATCCCACCACATTTTATGTAGATCTTTACGTGCCAATCTTTCCATCAAAACCTCAACATCACCATCATCATGATTATTTGGAAACAAAAAAACAGGAAAAGAGATGTCATAAACCATCATCTTTTCTTTTATGTCTTTCATACGCGATTGATACCCCCACCCTTTTTCTACACAATCTGCATCACATAAAACCACAACATTATCACCTTCATCCATAGCCTGATTAATTTGATTTATAATAGTTTCACTAAACAAATTAGCGACCCCGTCCATACAAACATACTCAACAATAAAAGAAGGAATAAAAGTTTTGATCAGAGTCTTGACAAAAAAACACTCTGCTGTATTTTCATGCTTTGATTCAAGAAAAATCTTATTCATATTACCGTATCTCAATATCTTGATTAACAGAATAATCCACACTGTCTACTGAATAATGATAAGCCTTCAAATCATCATCTTTTGTTCTTTGAAGCTTAAAAAAAGCAACCATTTTATTATAGCCATCATTTGTCAAGGAGGCGTCTCGCAAGCCCTTTATAGAATCAATGTCATGAGTTGTAGCAAACACTTGGACATTATTTCTCACTGCAGCCGACAAAACGCACTGCCACACTCCCTTCATCACAGAATAGTGAAAACCATTACTTATCTCATCAAAAAGTACTACACCGTTTTTACACTCATATATCGTTGTCAACAAAGAAAGAACCTTTCTTGCACCATCACCCATCAGATTTATAGGTATTCTATTCTCCAATCCAACATCCACCAGCACATCATCCTTCATCAGCACAAAATCAACCAGATTAGGTTCTATAAGTCTAAGAGCATCAACAATAAACTGTTCGTCTTTGTTTTTCACCACATTAGACAAGCCGTCAATTGAAGTAGCAAAGTCATATTTTGACGTCAAATATTTACATTTCAAATGTTCTGTATACACATCGTCTGTTTTCACATTTTGGACAAGACCTCCATCATTATTTTGAGAAAACAAGATAGACGACTGAAAAAACACATCATCAATCTGACAATCCAGCGACAAGCCGTATACGCTTTCAACATCAATGGACAGAGCGTTATTTCTATCATTCAACAAATCAACATCGTTCTTTACCGACTCCATCATAGAGATTGACAACATCCGCGACTCTTCATTTTCAGCTCTTATAACAATAGGTTTCGAGGCATCCAAAGAATAGAAATTCAACATCATATCAGACCTATCAAGTTTAAGATAGTTTCTAAGGATGTTAACATTAAGTGGCAGCTTAGGATTCGACAATCCAGTGATAATAAAAACAGCATCAAGCAACGAAGACTTACCCGAATTATTCTTTCCAAAGAACAGATTTATGCGATTTAGTCCCTGTATCTGCGAGTGTCTTATACCTCGAAATCTTTCTATTTCAATATTGTCAAACATCACGAAATTCTAAAAAATTCTTTTTTGCAAAAGTACAAAAAAACATCGAAAACAAAAAAAAAGTGGTGCATCATACAATTCACCACTTTTATAATCATCTTTTTAAAAGATTGTATCAATTCTCGTACCGTGTCCTCACACATAAAAAGACCGCAACCCTCCTACTCAGTCCTTCGACACAAAATAGCCTATAGTAAAAGAAGGGATGACGTCAGTAAACGGCAACAGCTCCTCAGTGATAGCTCCCACAGTACCCACCTTAGAACCAAACCACTTGTAAAAAATTATACCGGCGACAAAAGCCCATATCAAGTCGAAGCCTTCTCCCAAGCCTGGTATGATATACGTTGCCACACCTACGCCGTCCATCAAAAGGCACTCAACCAAAGAATGCTGATTTTTATTCTCCATATAAATTATTGTTTTGTCGTATTATTTTAGAAAATCTGTATTCACATACTTTGATTCAAAAAGCATCAAATTAATATTATATGTAACAAACATATAGACATAATAACAAATTCTTTTTCACTCTAATCCACAAGCCTGAATTACACTATTGCCTCTATCAAAGTGCGACCATTTATCTCTACTGGTGGCAGCAAGCCTGGCTTCTTTGTCTTGTTGAAGCAGAAACTTACCATATAACCAGTTTGAAGGTTATACCGTTCAAGATATTCTGCAAGCTGTTCCTCACCCCTTTCGTTATACGACTGTCCTCGCCAGATTTTCAACTCCTCTATGTACTGCTGACCAAGATAATCTATGATGATGTCGGAACGGGTGAGGTCGCGTGTCTGGGCTTCACAGTAGTAATTGCCTATACCGTTGATAATAGGACGCAAGTATGTAAGGAAAATCTTTCTGCCGTTGTCTTCTACAAACTGATTATCGTGCCCTGGACGATAGATCTCGTTGAAGTGGACACAGAAACGCTCTATAAGAT
>JAZRVD010000114.1:0-1019 GCA_045598945.1 Bacteroidales bacterium
CCAGATATATGGGTACCAGCGTCTAAGTGTAATCTCACTCCTAAAGGACAGGGCTATACCTGCTACGACCGCTTTAAGGTGACGCATATAGCTTACGACAGCGACAGCAATATAGCAGGCTTGCAGATCGTTAACACTAACAGAGGCAACGAGGTGGTATACGAACTAAGAGCGCCTGCACCGACCGCCGAGCCTGCAGGGCTTGACGACGACAGGGTGCGCAACCTGCAGCAGCTCTTATACGAGGCAAACATAGACCCATGCTTTGTATACGACGCTTACAAGGTAAAGGACGCCAGAGGCTTAAGCGTAAAGCAGTATATAGCTATCGTTAAGAATATGAACACCATTAAGGAGTCGTACCTTAAAAGTAAGGGCGGTGTATTAGCATGATAGAGGCCAAGGCCAAGCTGGTAGGATTTAGCAGGCCTAACTGGAAAGATAAGCATAAAGGCGTTATAGCGCTGGAGCTGCCTAGCATAGGCGACGAGGCCGTGCAGCAGATCGAGGGCAAAGACCTTAGAGTAGTTGTTAAGATATGGCGAGAAAAGAGGAGCCTAGACGCAAACGCCTACATGTGGCGCTTAACAGACCTTATAGCACAGGAGCTGGAGAGCGACGCAGAGACCGAGCACAGGCGCCAAATGAGGCTTTACGCACCAGTGGACACCATAGACGGCAAGCCCGTCGTAATGACCATTAAGGCTGCTATAGACATAGACAGAGTTAACGGCTACTGGCGTTACTACGACGAGAGCGAGGACGGCAAGTGGACAAGCTGGCTCCAGCTTAAAAACTCCCGAGACTTTGACAGCAAAGAGATGAGCGTATTTTTACGGCGAGTTATCGAGGAGGCGCAGGAGCTTGGCATAGAGACGGCAACGCCCTCCGAGGTGGCCAGAATGGAGCAGTTATATGACCAAAATAAAAAGCGTAGTAGTTTACGATCTGGAGCCCTGCGTAGAGTGCGGCAGGTCGCCAGTGCAGATACACCATATATTTTATGGCAAAGACAGGCG
>JAZRVD010000115.1:0-19278 GCA_045598945.1 Bacteroidales bacterium
GTTAAGGCCAACACGCTGACCGTTGACAGCATCACCGACAACCTCGCCGTGCTGACGTGGACCAGCGAGTACGGCGACACGGCATGGCATATTAAGTACGGTCCCGTGGGTATGGGCGAGGGCGATGCCGGCTACGGCACCTTCGACTATCACGAGAACAGCGACAATCCTCGCTTCGTCCTCTCCGGCTTGCAGTCGGGCAAGAGCTACTCGGTGTTCGTCTGGACCGACTGCAACTGCTCGGGCAGCGGCTACAGCACCGCCAGCGTCAGCATCGATTTCAAGACCTACTGCTCGCCCGCCGTGCTGCCCTACCGCGAGGACTTCGACGGCTACGGAAACGAAGGCGGCTACTATAGCGGCGACTGGTACAACCGCCCCAGCCAGTACAACAACAACATGCACTACCTGCCCAACTGCTGGGCATTCCCATACCGTAGCATGACTACGGGCAATTATAGTTGGAACTTCCTCAACAACCACCCCGACTATGTGAGCAGTGGCATGGCACTCTCCATCTATACCGAGAGCCGCAGCTATCCCAACTACGCCGTGCTGCCAGAGTTTGAAAAGCCGGTCGACAGCCTGCAAATCTCGTTCCATCTGAAAGACCACTCGGTTAGCGCCGGTTGGGTGAGCGTGGGCTACATGACCCTTGCCAACAATAACACTACTGGCGAGTTTACGCCTATCTACAACTGCGAGGTGGGTACCTATAAGCGCAACGTGCTTGTCGACTTCCGCAACCGTACCAGTGGCCAGGGCTCCAACTGGGAGCTTGCCAACTGTGCGCAGCCCATCCCGGCAGGCGCACGCCTGGCGTTCCGCGTCATCTACTCGCCTACCACCAGCACCGCTGGTTGCTCCTCTATCGACGATGTGCTTGTAGAGGTGGCACCTACCTGTCCGCATATCTACAACCTCAAGGTGTCTGAGTTTACCAACAATAGCGCTCGCCTCACTTGGGACGGTGTAGATGGCGTGCAAGGCTTTGTGGTGGCATACCGTCCTGTGGGTGGCAGCCGCTACGACACAGTGAGGGTGTTGCAGCCGGCACGCAACTTTGCCAAGATTA
Source organism: Bacteroidales bacterium (assembly GCA_045598945.1). Classification (GTDB taxonomy): domain Bacteria; phylum Bacteroidota; class Bacteroidia; order Bacteroidales; family P3; genus Colimorpha. The sequence continues at coordinate 1,076 of JAZRVD010000115.1, forward strand.
CCGGCTTGCAGGCTGGCGTAGAATACGAGTTTGCCGTCAGCTGCACCTGCGGCGCCGACAGCTACGGCCCTGCCACGAGGGTTAACCATACCACTATTTGCGGTCCGCAGATGCTGCCATACGTCGAGAACTTCGACCAGTACGGCACTGGCGACATCAATACCGACAACACCGACTACTTCCGCAAGTTCAACAACGACGGTCAGGGCGCGGGCAGCGTGTTCGCTCCCACGCGCTACAGCTACGGCGACCACTACATGCCCACCTGCTGGCAGTTTGCCGGCATGGCGAGCAACCACGACAACTCGCCGCAAATTTATCTCGCCGGCGGTATCTGGAACGGCAGCCGCGCCGTGAGCCGCACGGGCAACGGCACGGGCAAGAGCCTTATCTTCCATACCACCACGAGTGCGGTGCCGTACGTCTATGCCGCAATGCCTCAGTTCCGCAGCAGCATGGCGGTGCAGCAGACGCCTATCGACAGCCTTCGTATACGCTTCTCGCACCGCGACTTCCAAGGCAACTCTACCTTCCGCATAGGCTACATGACCAATCCCAACGATGCCAGCACCTTTGTGGAGTACAAGGCCTTTACCAACTATACCGACTGGGTAGATGAAGGCTGGGTCGATTTCTCCGCCTTGAGCTATCAGATGTCCGAGCAGGGCAGGAGCATACCTTACGGCTCTGTAATCGCCTTCCGTTGGGATCGTCCGAACTGGAGCTACTACTATTGCGGTATGCTCGACAGCATCATCGTCGAGCAGGTGCCGCCGTGCCCCGATGTGCTGAATATAACCTTCAGCAGCACCTACGAGCAGCAACGTGTGGATTGGGATGAGAGCGAGGGCGCCACCGCCTACGAGATACAGTACGGCCGCCGCGGTTTCCAGATTGGCACCGGCACCACCATCAGCAACATCAACCACAACTATGTGGTGCTGACCGACCTGCTCTCCAACACCGAATACGACTTCTATGTGCGCAGCTACTGCGCCACCAGCAACAGCTGGGGCGTGTGGAGCCAGCGTACCACCCACCGCACCTCGTGTGCCGACCAGAACGGCGTCATTGCCGACCAGGAGGTGCCATTCTTCGAGGACTTCGACTGGTACGACTACCGCAACGTATGCCGCGACGGTACCTACTACTACTCCAACCCCGACAACTACGGCAACATGACCACCAACGTGCCGCAGTGCTGGACCTTCCCAATGCGCCAGCGCGTGTGGTGGAACGGCGGTTGCAGCTACTATCCTATCATGTACCTCGACCGCTGGGCTGAGCAGGACAACGCCAACCGTTGTTGGACGCTGCCGCAACAGAGCCGCATCTATACCTACGGCGCCACGAGCGGCACCACCAACCCGCAGTACCTCAACCCCACCATCAACCACTTCTCGCTGAGCAACGACCTCCGTCTGGTGGGCTCGCATTGTGCCAACTATCAGGTGGCTATTGCCGTGCTGCCCAAGTTCAAGAAGCATGTCAACCAGCTTGAGCTGAAGTTCGACTACCGCTATCAGAACAACAACAGCGGCACGCGCCGCGTGAAGGGCATCGATTGGCCGGGCTTCGACTACGGCTATGCCGAGGTGGGCTATATGCCTGCCAGCGTGGTGGAAGCCAGCGTGCGCGGCATCGACAGCCGCGCCGATACCACCAAGTTTGTGCCTATCAAGATACTGCCGTTCAGCCACACCCACGAGAGCGACAGCGTGGTGTTCTGCTACGACACCCTGCCCGACAGCGAGGACTACTACATGGCTATTCGCTACCATAACTTCACCAGCGACTACGGCAACTCGTCGCTCGCCATCGAGAACGTGCAGGTGGATACCCTGCCGCAGTGCCTGCGACCAGGCGACGTGGTGGCTGATATGAGCCACGCCGTTGACGACGGTTCGGTGCGTCTCAGCTGGAAGAGCCCTGTTACATACGCTGGCGCCGCTGCACCATATAAGTACAAGGTTATGGTGTTTACCAGCGACCGCACCAACGCCTACTCGCCCAACAGCCAGCATGGCGCCAATGCCGTGGCTGCCGATGTGGCAGCGGGCCGCCGCCAGCTGGTGCAGACGCTCTACACCAACGATACGCATATCAGCGTTGTAAGCTTGGAGTGCGTCAAGTACTACGACATCTACGTCAAGACATGCTGCTCGGCAGCCGATGCTGCCGATGGCGACATTGCCAAAATGCTTGAAAACAGCACATGGCTGCCCATCCAGGCTCCTTGCGTTACCTACACATTGCCCTACACCATGGACTTCGAGGACATACCTACGGAGCCGAACTATTACAGCGTTGACGGCAACTGCCCGAATCAGCAAGGCACCAAACTGCAACTCGACGAGTACATGCCCGCTTGCTGGACCTTTGCCGGTCAGACGCCCGGCGTGAGCGATTACCGCGCCTTCCTCGGCACCCATCCCGAACTCTGCCGTGGCACCAAGGGCCTTGAGGTTCAGAACCGCTACGCTCCCATAACCATTGCTCTGCCCAAGTTCGACCGCGGCATCGACAGCTGCATGATACGTTTCGACTACCGCCACGAGCGTTGCGACCGTCCTATCGAGTTGGGCTACATGACCGACCCGACTGACCGCTCCACCTTCGTGCTGGTGGAGACAATACCGTGCTACACCGCTGTCGATTGGCGTATGGGCTACGAGCACGACTTCAGCCAGGACACCCATCACTTCCCCGCCGGTGCCTATATAGCCTTCCGCAACAATACGTGGGACGGCACATGGAGCTGGATGACCATCGACAACATCACTGTTACGCCCGTAACGCCGTGTGCCGTGGTGCACAACCTCTCGTCCGTCGCCGTCAGCGGCGATGCCGTACGCCTGAAGTGGACGGCCCCCATTGGCGCCGAATACTACCTTGTGTTGAGCGGCGACAAGTCGTACGACTTCCAGCCCGACACAGTCTTTGAAAGGTTTATGGCGGGCGATTATACCGTTACGTACCGCGACCGCGATTATGTGGAGTTCGACATGCTCGGCAACCGGTACCGTATCGACACCTTCTACAGCACTACTGGTGTGGTGGAACACCTGAAGGCTAATACCGACTATATGTTCTACGTCCGCAGCCAGTGCCTCGCCAACGAGCTGGGCACCTGGACCTACTCTTCGGCAAGCACCAGCTGCGAGCGCGTGGCTCTGCCTTACTTCGAGGACTTCGAGGCGTACAACACGCCGGGCTACTATACCACCGAGCCACGCACTGTGCCGGCACGCTACAACACGCAAGACCACCATCTGCCCTATTGCTGGCGCTTCCCGAGCATCAGCCGTTGGCAAGACTGGTACCCGCAGTACTTCATCGTAGATAGCGGCCGTAACGAGGGTTTGGAATGGACCTACAACAAGAGTTCAAAAGCACTCGTGCTGCGCGACAATACCAACAACGGCATCATCTGGCTGCCGAACTTTGAAACTACTATCGACAGCCTCTACCTCGAGTTCTATGTGCGTAACTACAGCGAATGGAGCAACCAGCGTCCTATCGAGGTGGGCTATGTGGATGTGAACAACACCTACTACGGCTTGCCGCTGCCGTTGCAGACAGACTGTTCGTTCGATTACAGGTTGTGGTATCACGATTTCAGCTCCGACCGCAACAGCCAAACCAATTCGGCAATAGTCTATCCCAACAAGGCTCGACTGGCGTTCCGTGTATACGGCTATGCCAGCTACCCGCTCTTTATCGACAACGTGGCTGTTGAGAAGGCGGGCGACCTGAAGCGTCCTGTCAACTTCCGCGTAAGCCGTATGGACGAGACTACCGCCACGCTGTCGTGGACCACCGATCGCTTGGCAGACAGCTGCCGCGTGGTGTATGGCCCCGCAGGCTTCCTGCGCGGCACGGGCGACACCGTGCGCATAGCCAATGCGACGGCTCATGGTGCCGCCACTGCCGAACAGACCGTTACCATCACCGGGCTGAACCCCAACACCGAATACGACTTCTACCTGCGCAACTACCGTGGCGAGCTGTCGCGAGGCTACGAGCAGACACAGCGCCACGCCATCAGCCCTGCCTCCAAGGCAACCATCCGCACCGCCTCGGCACCTAAGACGCTGCCTTGGGACGAGAATTTCGACTCCTACATCTCCACACAGTATAGCAGCAGCGAGAGCTGGAACCATCCCAACATCATGCCTGGCAGCGGTCCTAACCCAGGCACCTGCCGCAACCTCGACCCAATACCAGATTGGTTCTTCGTAGATCGTAGCGGCTATTACGAGGACCAGGCTTATCGCCAGAGCTGGATAACCAAGTACAGCACCGATTGTTATCGTGGCAAAGCCGCCTTGGCACTCAAGACCCGCAACTACTATAACTTCACCACCGCGCTGCCGTTCTTCGACGAATACGCCTCCAACCTGAGCATCAGCTTCGAATACAGCTACCGCACCAATGCCGGCGTTAACGGCTGGGCAGAACTGGGTGTGATGACTTCGCCATACGACACCAGCAGCTTCAAGATGGTGAAGAAGATACTGCCTCCGCTCGACGCTCAGCGCACAGGTTGGAACACCTTCGAGCTTACCACCCTCGCCGACTACGGCATCAAGCCAGAGGACGGCAAGTATATAGCCATCCGACTGCATCACCTGAACCAGGACGACAACGGCGTGCTCGACCTCGACAACTTCCATGTGGAGCGCATCAACCCCTGCCGTCCGCCACAACGTCTTGCCGCCAAGAATATCACCGCCGATGAGGCTACGATGACATGGCAGGGCTACGACTCTACCTACCATAGTTTCGAAGTGCAGTACAGCACCGACCAGAACTTCCGCAGCGGCGTGGTGAGCCGCACGGTGATCGACGCCATCGAGGCATCGGTAACCGGTCTCGCTGCCCAGACGTCATACTACTTCCGTGTGCGTGCTCTTTGCGGCGATGCTCACGATCAAGAGGGCGAATGGAGCAAGACGAGTGTATTTGCAACTGTTTGTTCGCGCGTGGAGACAGTGCCATACGTCAATTACTTTGACTCTTACTATGGCCACTTCTCGATAGGCGGCGACTGGGTGCCTACCATCCGCTTCAACGCTGCCAACATGCCCGACTGCTGGAGCTTCCCGCAGGTGGCTCTCACTTCCGAACGCAACACCAGCACCTACCCGCAAATATTCCTTACCACCCACGGCAGCTACCGCTATAGTGCCAACGTGGGTATGGGTCTGCGCAGCTATGCCGATGGCGAATACCAGCCGGCAGTGGCTGTGCTGCCTGCCTTCGACCAGCCGGTCTATAACTTGAAACTGAAGTTCAACTACCGACATATCGACAGCCGTTGGGGTTCGTTGCAAGTAGGTGTGGTAACCAATCCTGGTGACACCTCCAGCTTCATACCTATGACGCCTATCTATCCTCGCAATACCGGTTGGACCGAGATTATGCACGACTTCAGTCTCGACAACCTCGACAGCAACACCAACTACTACATAGCCTTCCGCATGATGCCTTACTTTGCCAGCGGTACGCATGAGTATAATACAGTGTTTATCGATAATATCGAGGTTACACAGCATCGCGAGCGTCCTATTGTTACCGCTTCCTACCGTCAAGACACCAACACCAGTGTCTATAACGCGCAGGTTGACTACTATACTCCTGGCGCTTCGCCACGCTGCTACGAAATAGCATACGCTGCTGTCAATGTGCCAGAGGCTAACAACACTGGTCATAATGTAAATAACTACCGCATATTAAATCAGGCGCCGGACATCAATGCCGTTGGCACCTACGACACCTTGTTTACCTGCAACAGTAATATTCCGTCGTCTATCTACAATCTTACTACAAACTCTACAGTGTTCCAGAATGTTACACAAGGTACGGGTTACTACTACGCTGTGCGTGCCATTTATGGCGAACATGACACTTCGGATTGGAGCGAATGGATTTACCAGTATATTCCTCGACCTGCCGACGACCGCACATGTGTGATGGTTGAAGATTTTGAGGGCGATGTGAGCCAGTGGCAGTTTATCCATGACGGCGGCAGCGACGGTCGCACCTACCCCAACCGCTGGTATATTGGTGCTCCAGGCTCAAGCTCGTTGCACGATATTGACGGCAATGTCAGCACCAAGGGTCTCTACGTTAGCAACGACGGCGGCGCTACCAACCAGTACCAAGGTACGCCTGCCTTCACCACCTGGACCTACGCAGTGCGTCCTATCACTATACCGCCGCATACGGGTAACGTGAAGTTTAGCTACGATTTCCGTGGCTACGGTCAGAACTGGAGCGCCTACATGGTGTTCTTCCTCTGTCGTCCCGACCAGACTATCGAGGCAGGCAAGTGGTTTGCCTACGACAACGACCGCTGGCTGATGGCCGACAACTACTATGGGCAACCCAGTTACGGTCAGTGGAGCCCGTGGGACGGCTCTATACCTGCCGGCGAATATATCATGGGCTTTGGCTGGCACAACGATAACGCCGGCAGCCAGCCGCCGGCAAGCGTCGATAACATACAGATGTGCTTCAAGCCTGCGGAGAACATCACCTGCGCTGCACCAAAGGATTTGACTATCGACAGTGTTGCCGATACTGTGGTACGCTTAGTGTGGTACGATAGTATCAATCGTGGCGACTGGACATTGGAGTACGGCCCAGAAGGCTTCGCTCAGGGCTATGGCACCACTATCGACCTGCACGAAACTGCGGGTCCCGACAGCCTGAGACGCTATGCCGAAACCCGTATGGCTCCGCATTACTACACCATCGATGGGTTGACGAGCAGCAGCCGCTACACAGTATATCTCTATTCGCATTGCGGACAGGTGGGCGGCATCAGCAGCTTCTCCACCCCTGCCAAGATAAGCTTCAGCACCGGCTGCGGTTCGGTCAACCTGCCCTACTACGAGAGTTTCGACAACTATACCTACGAGGTCAGCGGCAACCATATCGCTCCCGGCTCCTTCCCGAATCATCCCGTGCCCAACTGCTGGACAATCAGCGGTCAGAGCAAGTGGGTGGATGCACGTCCCTACTCGCAGGCCTTCATCAGCAGGCATGCATACGCTGCCTATCAGGGTGGCCAGGGCTTGCTCTTCAAGACTGGCGAGGATTGGACTCCCAACACCGATGTTACCGCCGTGTTGCCTGCCTTTGCCGTGCCGCTCGACACTCTCAAGCTCTCCTTCTACTATCGCAGTCAGGACCTCAACGACTACACCACGCTCAACGTGGGTTACACCACCAATCCCGAAGACCCCAACGCCTTCGTGAGCCTCGACATATTGCCCAAGCAGAACGCATTCACCTACTACGAGTACGACTTCAGCCTTGCCGGTATCAAATACCCAGAGGGAGCCCGTATCGCCATCCAGTACCCGCACAACAAGGTGTGGAGCAGCGACACCCGTGTGGACTACAGCGGCATCGACAACCTCAGCGTGGATTATACCTCCCCGTGCTACAATGTGGTGAACCTCCACGTCGCCGAGCAGCCGGTCAACGCGCTTACCGTGGCGTGGGACACCCTCGCGACGGTGCATACCTACCACCTACGTTGCTACCCCGATGCCAACTACCCAGAATTTGTGGTCTCCACCACCGACACGCAGTACGCCACCACTACCGACTGCCATTACACCTTCAGCGACCTGAGCGTCGCCCAGCTGTATAAGGTCGAGGTGTGGGCCGACTGCGGCAACACAGTGTCCAGTCGTGCCACCATCGTCAGCCGTGCCGGTTGCGCCACGCGTTCGTTGCCATATAGCGAGGACTTCGAGAGTTACAAGTACCGCGACGGCTACATGATGAGCTTCACCAACACCGGCGTGATGGAAGACTGGTGGTACGAAACTCCTCTCTATTTCCCCGAACGCCACACTCTGCCTGCCTGCTGGCAGTTCCCCAACCATGTGAATGTGCGCTACAGCAACCCCGACGACGACAGGGCTCATCCGCAGATTATGCTATACCATGGTATGTTTAGCGAAGGCAATTACGATAAAGGCGAGGCTGCTCGTCTCGAATCGCAGGGAGATAATTGCTTGATGATGCGCAACAATTACAACGACGCTCATGCCTGCTACGCTGTGTTGCCAAACTTCGAGTTGCCTTTAGACAGCCTTATCCTCGAACTCGACTACTGCCACAGCAGCCACTGGGATACCTGCCCGCTGCAGATAGGTTATATAGTGCAAGAAGGCACTTTGAGCAGCAATATTGCCTCGCTCGAAGGCTTTGCCCGCCACACGTGGAACACCAGCGTAGAAGCGTCGGGTGCCAACACCTTCGTCGAGCTTGACCGCCTGCTGCCTAACTGTACAACATACGTTCACTATCGTTTCGACTATAGCCAGAAGGGTCTCAACCTGCCCGAGGGTGCCCGTATCGCTATACGCTACCGTGGCGACTACAACCGCCGCTTCATGTTTGTCGATAATGTCAAGGTCTATGCCCGCGAGGATTGCCGCAAGCCCGAAGGCATGCGCTTCGAACGCGTGAACGACGACAGCATCAGGGTGTCGTGGACCACACTGCCCGAAGCCACACGCTACCGTCTGGCATACAACCGCCACGATAAAGCCAACGACGGCGAAAAGGTGGTGTATACTACTACCAATATTGTTACCATTGCCGCCAAGGCAAACACCCTCTACGACTTCCGTCTCCAACCTTATTGTGCCTCCTGCCGTGCTTTTGGCGCGACCGACAGCGTGCAGTACCGCACACCCTGCGGCGAACGCCAGCCGCTGCCGTACTACGAGGACTACGACTATTACACCAAGAACGTGGGTAATGAGTACTACCGTCCGTGGAACTACGACAAGGGCGTCAATAACGGCAATGTCAACAGTATTGAATACCCATACAACCACGCCACCGCACAGTGCGTCAGCTATCCATGGCGCCACAGCGACTTTATAAACTATGGTGATTATCAGTCGCCTAAAGATTGGGTTACCAATCATGCCGACTGCGTCAAGGGCGGCATACCCGGTACCACGCTTGGCGGTAACGCCCAGGCACTGCGAAGCAATAGAGGAAACGAGTGCGTGATGATATTCCCGCAGCCCGACACCAATGTGCGCTACACGCAGCTGAAGATTGACTACAAGTTCTGGAATGCCAGCGGCGTTACCAATGCCGACCTCGGTTATGTCAGCTCCTTCACCAACGGCGCACCTACCGATTTTGTCAGCGTCAAACCGCTGACCCCCAACACCACATGGCTTAGCGACAGCTGCTCCTTTATGGACCTGCCCAACGATGGCAACACCTATTATGCCGCCATTCGCTACTACTACACCAGCAACTGGAACGAAAACAGTCAGATGTATGTCGATAATATAGAGATTACCGTCCCCGACTGTCTGCCCGTGGGTAACTTCGAAATCCACGACGAGATGGCTATGGAGAACGCCACCTTCTACATCGACTGGAACGGCCCCACCAACGCCCGTACCTACCTGATAGAGTACGGTCCTAAGGGCTTCAACCAGGGTTCTGGCATCTTCGACACGTTGGTTACCAACCGTGCCGACTTCTCGGCACTCGACTTTGTCTGCAACAAGGAGTACGACATCTACGTTACCACCCAGTGCGACGCCTGCGACAGCCGCATCCGCGCCTTCTGGTCTTTCCGCGCTCCCTGCTATCAGTATGAACTGCCGTACACCGAGGATTTCGATGCCTACACCACCATGACCAACAACCCCTCGCACTATGCTTCGACGACGCCCGTCGATACCAACTACATGCCGCCTTGCTGGGTGTTCCCCAACAGCCAGGGCTATGGTGGCAATGGCAACTATTGGCCTTACTCCTACACCTTCCTGAGCAGCCACCACAACACCGAACAGACTTACAGCGTGGGCAATAATGGTTATTATTACTACGATCCGTACCGTTCGTTGGCTTTGCACTCAGGTAGTTATGGAGGACTCTCGTATGCTGTGATGCCGCTGATGGTGCGCACGGCTCAGGACCTTGGCGTCAGCTTCAAGTACAAGGTGGCTGGCGTCAACTACACCGAACTGACGTGGGGCGTGGTTTCCGACCCCAACGACATGACGACCTATATACCCAGCAGCGACATGCTGGAAGTCAACACACAATGGCGCAGCGCCGACGTATCCGATCTGGCTCAGTACCTGCCCGACAGTGTGCGTGCCGACCTCACGCGCCCCTACTGGCTGGCGTTCCGTGTCAGGAATACTGGCAGTCCGCAAAATCAGGATCATGCCACTACAGCCTTCGTTGATTCCATACTCGTAACCTCTGCCAGCGAGATATGCCGCAAGCCGGTGGTGGATCATGTGGAGGTGGAAGACCTTACAGATACGAGTGTCATCGTGCGTTGGAGCACGTTGGTCAACCATGCCGTTGGCTTTACTATCGGCTGGAGTCCATACGATGGTGTGTATGAGGATTTCGATGGACGTCGCAGCTTTACCTATTATCCTATAGAGCATCCGGTCGACCGTCCCGTTGATGAGCGAGGCTACCGCACCGAGCTCGACACCCTGCGCTTTGTTGATACCATCAGAGGGCTCATACCCAACACCGCCTACGACGTGGCGGTGGTGGCTCACTGTATCGACTACCGTCACACCAACACGGGTATCTACTTCAACGACACCATCGACAGCCGTTGGAGCGACACCGTGCGCTTCCGCACCAAGTGCGGTGCCCAGTCGTTGCCGTATATCGAAGATTTCGACAGTTATGAGGCTGGTGCGGGTAATCCTATCTCTTCATGCTGGAAGGTGGGAACGCAGTTGTCTGAAAATTATCCATACCCGTCTAATGATAGTTACCATAATATACCTAACAGCTTGAAATTAAAAGGCGATGGCAGCAGATATACTTACGCTATCATGCCTGAATTTGAGCCTTCAGAAAATGGCTATCGTGTACGTTTCTACGCAAGAACAGCATCGACACCCGGTCAAATACGCTTGGTTTATGTGCCAAATGTAGATGCTCCGCTTAATTTCTATACATTCAACAATCATCTTGGCGAAATCAGTATTAATAATACATGGAGACAGTATGATATTGAGTTGCCTATGTCAGAATACGATCCAGAGATGGGTCGTTTGGAATGGCTTGTAACCGACAATACCGTATATTTAGATAATGTGGTTGTGGATAATTTGGTTGAATGTCAGCGTCCTACCGATTTTGCTGTAACGCACAGGTATTCGCACTCAGCAATAGTGTCGCTGACTAATAATGCCAGAGTAGCTACCTATCAGTATGCAATAGGTCCTCGCGAAACATTCGATATTGACGACCCGTCGACATATACAATATTTGATAAAGATTTTGAGGATATTGCCGTCGACCTTACAGGTAGTCTTACCGACCTTACCGCTGTTACCGCCTATACAGCAGCTTTGCGTGCGGTATGTGGTGATGGTGATACAAGTAAATGGAGCAACACGGCAAATATCACCACCAGAAACGATGATATCGATATCGTATCCTTCTCGGTTAAGGAGCCTACAGGCATTATTGGCGGCAAGGTTGTGGGACAAATAGGCAATGCCGAGATCGACCATGTGAACCACACTATTCACGTCAATGTGCGACCAGGTACGCCGCGAAATAATTGGAAAATAAACTACGTGATGCACGATACTAATGCCATGTTGCGTGCTTACGACCATGATGTGTATAGCGGTACATCGATGTTCGACTTGCAGACCAATATGACAGTTAACTTTATAGTGTTGGCAGAGGATAACAGTGTCAACCAGCCATGGCTGCTGACTGTTACCGAAGTGCCTTGTCTGCAACCAAGTGAGATTATATTCAACAACGTCAAGCGACGCAGTTTCGATATCACATGGATACAGCCGGGTGGAGACCTTTTGCCTCACCAGCTCATTGTCTCCGACACCGTGGTTACCGATTTCGATGACTGGGCTGACCCAAGCAACCCATGCTATGGCTCGCCGTGTGGCAACGGCAATGTATATGTCGAGCTGGATGAAAGCCAAACGTCGTATACTATACCATTAGCTGAACGTAACTTCAACTACCATGCCTATATTCGTACCAACTGCGGCGAATTTGGAGGTCTCTCCGAGTGGACCTACGCCAGCATGTTCACCCGCGACCTCTTTGACTGCGAGTTCGACGGTCAGGGCGAAGGCCAGGAGAACGTAACCTACAGCCATTTGGGCGATATTGTCGAGTTCCTCGGCGGCGGCGAGAATATATGGTATGTGCCGGTGGTCAACGACCGTCCGTACAGCTACAGCCAGACACTCTTCCTCGCCAACGAAATGCGCGCTGGCGGTATCACCCAGATACAGATAGAAAAAGAAGACTGGAACAGGGCCTGGAGCCAGAACGACTTCACCATCTACATGGGCTATACCGACAACGAGAACTTCGTGGAGAAAACCAACTGGCAGCTGCCCAACACTCTCAAGAAGGTATATCACGGTACATATTCTACCAACCCTGGCGAGCAGTGGATTACCTTTACCCTCGACAGCACCTTCCGCTACGACGGTCGCCGCAACCTGATTGTCGCCATGCAGGACAACGATGGTGTCAAATTAGACCAAGGCTTCCGCTTCAAGGTGCGCAATATGGGCGTAAGCCGCTATATGTATTATTATAGTGACGGTACACCATTTGATGTTAATTGTCCAGTTGCCGCTACCGACGACGGCAGTCCAAGCAACTACCGCGTCAACACTCGCTTTATCTATTGCGATGAGATAGACCCATGTCCGCAGCCAGACACCCTTATGGCCGAGCTTGGCACTGATCCAACGTCGCAAATCAACAGCTCGTGGCACAGCGTGGTAAGCGACTATCCCAATGGCTATGACGTGATAATTACTACCGACGAGCAACAGTCTCCTAACACCTGCGCGGCACAGTTCCTCGAACGCCGCTGGACGGTGGCGGATGGCAAAACCACGGGCGATACCCTGCTGTATAGCGCCGTACACGACACTCACCTTGACTTCTCCGACCTCAAGCCGGGACAGATGTACCACATCTACATGCGTGCCAACTGCTCCGACGACCCCGAACTGCCCTATAGCCAGTGGCACCACGTCCAGCTTGAAACGCATCCTCTCTGCTTCCCAGTAGAGAATATGGCTGCCGATGTCGAGAGCGGCGATGCTACCGTTACTTGGATCAAGGGACTCTCGTCGCAGGGCAACAACTACGTTTATCGTCTGCTCGAAGAGCCTGCCTTTGCCGACACGATGACCATGGCTGGCAATATCGCCCTGCCAATAGGCGGCAACACCTCCAACGTCGCTAAGGGCGAAGTGTCGTCGGCCAGCGTACACCTTTCCGACTTGCAGCCCAACCACACCTACTACCTCTATGTAGCCGCCAAGTGCAGCGACGACAACGTCAGCAAGTTCCGCGAATTGACGTTCACCACGTTGCCTGCCTGCGAAGCTCCTAAGCAGCTCAAGGCCACCAATGTTGAGCCTACGTCGCTCACCTTGCAGTGGAAAGACGTTGCCAACCTACAGCAGTTCCGCAAAGGCTATTTCTACGGCTCCGCTGTAGATAGCCAGGTGTCGGTGCGCACCGTGGTGGTCAACCGTGCCGACCTCAACCCGCAGGTTGACCCGGACGACCCGTCGCTCACGATACTGAGCTACAACATGTCGGGCCTGCGTAGCGACACAACCTACCATTTCACCGTCTATTCGCTCTGTACCAATATGGGCGAGTATGCCAATTACCCATCGGCAAGCATCCGCGTCCACACGCTCGATACCGTGGCGGAAATCCTCAGCTACAAGATACGCTGGAACAACCGCGACTATAACGGCGTCATAGACAAGAAAACCCGTACTATCGACATCTTTACCAACGACTTCGATGTGTCGGTGCTTACCAAAAATCAGGTTTCCTACACCGTGCGTCCTACCAACCACGCCGTGCTTTTGATGCGTCGTGGAAGCAAGACCTACGAACCCGCCGTGTCGATGCCAAAAGACACCACTATCGACCTGCGCGGCGGCACGCTAATCTACAACGTCATTCCAGAATGTGAGCGCTACGCCAAGGAGTGGATAGTGAATATAGTCAATCCTACAGTGGCAGGATGCTGCCAGCATACGGAATATAGCGACGCCTTGTGGAATATTACAGCTGAGCAGAACAGATACTGGGGCGACTATGTATATCGCGACTCTATAGACCGTGTGTGCGGTACGCACGACAGCCTCATTGTTCTGAAACTGGCTGTACGTCAAGCTCCGGCTATCAATATTATCAGCAGTTCGCATTTTGGCAGTACTGCATCAAGCACTATCTCGGTATGTCGGGGCGACACCGTTATACTGATGGCTAATGTCGTCGACAGTGCTTTGCTGATAGATACATTGTCTGTTCGCAGCAACGCAACAATGCAGCACTATAGGGTGGGCGACATACTCTGCACTAACGACTCTATACTCTCGCCAGCGGCGTTCATGGGCAGCGGCTTTACCGCCAAGGGCGTGGTGTATATGGTAAGTACCTATTCGGCAATTACCGCTGCTCCCGACAGTGTTATCCGCGTGCATGTTGTATCGATGCCAGGCACTGGCACTACCGACGGCGCCACAGATAACAGCTGGTATACTGGCAGCTCCGACGGCGTAGGCATTGCCAACGCTATCAACTATACGTCGGCATACAATGCTGTGGCAGACACCGCTGGCTATGCTAATACTGCTGCTATACGTGTCGCCGGACAGGCTGACCTATATCCTGCCGCATATTCTGTTGACTTTGCCAGTGGCTGGTATCTGCCCGCCGCCGGTGAGTTGCACCATCTGATGATGAATATCGACAAGGTTAACGCCTCGCTTGCCTATGTTGGACATCCAGTGTTATACAATACTACACATGCTTGGTCGTCGACAATATACAGCCGTGCCAATGCATGGCGTGTGGCTGCTCGCAATCCTCAGAACAATGTGCCTATGAGCCTGGGTATTGCATCTAAGAACTTTAGCAGCACTATCATGCCAGTGTGCGTGGTGCAGAAGCCTGTCAACTCTGCCGTTGTCAGCTCTGGCCGCGGACAGATAGGCTCGGTGGTTGACGATGGCTATGGCTTCAAAGGTGTGGTGTTTGGTTACAGTGGCGACAAGCTTCTTGCTGTTTCGGCAACAGAGTACAGCATCAATTGCAACTGGCATACCGATCTCAACGCTGATTGGAAGAATCGCGGATGGCGTAAGCCTACCGCAGCTGAGCTTACCATGCTCTATGCTTCAAGCAAACGGGTGGATGACAGCCTTAACGCTATTGGTGGCACGTCGCTTACCAATACGGTATATCATTCAACTACCAGGATTTGGGCTGCTAATGAGCAAAATGGCTTGGGCGTATACCGCGACTTCAACACTAATATTAGTAGCACTTCGCAACAGCTTACTGCTAATAAGGGCGACTGGAGCGGCTATGTGCAGCGTCCTGTGCGCGAGTTCTATTTTGGCGAGCCTCGCAAGGTGGAAAGCATTGGCTCTTACACATGGAGCGACGACTCGCACAACCAGTCGATGATGTATGTGGCAGGTGACGAGGCACAGACTATAAGTGTCTCGGCTACCGCTAAGGATGCTGCATCATGCGTCAGCAGCGCTTCGGTTGTTGTCAATGTGTGCCACACTGCCGAGACAACTATTTCCGTTACCGCTTGCGAACAATACAACTTTTTAGGCAAAATCTATACTCTTTCGGCATCGGCAGTTGATACCGTTGCTGCTGCTTCGGGCTGCGATAGTATCATTCATCTCAGTCTAACTATCAAAAATAAGAAATATGGTGAGGAGCATCGTACCATACCTGTTGACTCGTTGCCGTATCACTATATCGTCGACGGTGTAGATTATGAATTCTTGACCGACACAGGATATGTACGAACCTATAGTGCCGCCTCGCTTGGCACACCGTGCGACAGCGTGGTCAATATCACTCTCTCAACATATCCCGACAATCTGCACGTTATCAACTGTCCAAGCGACCCGTTGATTACAGAGTGGGATATCGACACCCTCTGCGTGTCTGCCCGTACTGTAGCACCGCAGGTGCAGCCTTTGGTGGGCGACCTCGATGGCGACGGTAAGGCAGAGATAGTGTGCTGGTCGGGCTCCGACATGGAGATAACGTCGGGCGAGAAATACCACCAGCAGACGCAGGGCGTCAAAACATTGATGATATACAAGGTCGTCGACTCTTCCTTGCAGCTGCAACGCTCGTTTACTATCGACGGAGTGGCTGACGCCAACGGCTCTACGCCTTACGGCTTGGTACGTCTGCATGACGGTCAGCCGATAATAGTGGTGGCAAAACGTCAGAGTTTCGACTATATCAAGGGCTTCACGCAGGCTACTCTCTTGGCTTATCGCCCCGATGGCACGTTGCTGTGGGAGAGCGACTGCTATGCCGACGACCAAAGCTCTACGGCTCTTGGCAAGAATACTCAAAGCACGCTTGGCTTTGTTGACTTTAACGGCGACGGATATCCTGAGATATACATCCGCGACCGCGTATTCGATGCTGCAACAGGTCGCCTGTTGGTTGACATCTCTAAACTTACTGCCTTCGACAACGTCAACAATAATATGGGTGCTTCGTGGGCTTACAGTACCAACTACTTCACTGGCTATAATCTTGAACAGCAGTACAACGGCTTTATCTCTGTGCCATTTGTTGCCGATGTGATGGGTACAGGACATCCGCAACTGCTACTTGGACCTAAAGTCTTCGAGATTAACATAGTCAACAGGCATGGTACGCTGGGCAATACTGCTAAACAGGTAGGTATGGCCAGAATTCCTACCGTGTCTGAATACGACGGTCATGCTCAGGTTGCTGACTTTAATTTTGACGGCAGACTCGATGTGCTTATTACTACCCGTATATCTCACGACAATAGCTCTAAGCTCTATGCATATATATGGGATATAAAGAACCAAGCCATTAATATGGTAATGTCCAGCCACACAGTGCTGGAACTCGATGTGGACGGGGCTGGCAAGAGCATGCCTCTAATTGCCGATATCAACAACGATGGAAAGTTAGAGGTGGTAATGCAGGCAAAGACTACGACATACGGCAGCAACAGCTTGATGGTCTATTCTGTCGACATTGCAACGCACAGCTTTATCCCATTGTGGCAGGCTCCTACTACCGATGCTTCGTACAGCAACAGCGCCACGGCGTTCGACTTCAACTTAGATAGCATCTACGAGGTGATAACCGCCGGCAACAACAAGTTGCTGATACTTAACGGCGCCGACGGCTCGGTGATAGAAAGCTTCGACCTCTGCGAGCCTACTACTATGACATATCCTATTGTGGCTGACCTCAATGGCGACGGCATGGCAGAGATATTGGTTGCCGACTCAGTGTCGAGTATCACTGATTTGCAACGTGGCAGACTGCGTGTGTTCTATTCGCCATCTAATAGCTGGGCAAATACTCGCCCGGTGTGGAACCAGTTTATGTACAACGCTACCAATGTCAACGACAACCTCTCTATTCCTGCTAATTTGGTGAGCAACGCTGTTGCCATCGAGGGACCTGAGGTGCCTGCCGTTGTACGTCGGCCTTATAATTCGTTCTTGGCACAGGTGCCTAAGTACGACCAGTATGGCCGTACCTTCAAGTATGCTCCAGATATCGAGATAGCTTCGTTTGTTGATGAGGACACCACCTTTGTGGGCGACTCTATGTATGTGAGAGTGCGCTATTGCAATGTTGGCGACAGTGTGTTGCCAGCTCCTTATTACATCACGTCTTATCGCGACAGCATTAGTGAGACTGCCGTTATCGTTGTCGATACCGTCAACAGACCTATACATGCTGGCAAGTGCGACTCGGTAACAGTGCCTATCTATGTGGGCAGACTTTGCTACATGCGCAATGTCGTTAACAATGCCGACACCAGCGTGGAGTGCCAGCTGCCTCGACCTGTGTTTAACAACGACTTTAGCCTCATCTTCTCTGTCAACAATCACGGCGATGGTGTGGCTCAGCAAGGCACCGGCAATGTCAGCGAGTGCGACACTACCAACAACCAGGATTCTGTTAAGGTAAATGTCTCGAAATACAACACTACCGGCGAAGAGCATATAGACTTCTGCGCTTCGCACAACGAGTATGTATGGCACGAGTGCAAGCACTTTGACCGCGAAGCATTGCTTGCCGCTGGCACATTCTAC
>JAZRVD010000116.1:0-19030 GCA_045598945.1 Bacteroidales bacterium
ACTCATTATCCTTTTGTGTTATCAGATAATGAGTCTGACATTTTCGTGAGTATTTTTTGTATGTCAGCATCAGATTGAGGAAAACTTCCATGTTGATATAGTACATCAATAAAATACGTACTATTGTTGCTAATCCAGAGAAACTCCAACGTCTTTGCAAGCTACTTGTAGAACAAAGTGTGGATAGTGCTTTTGCCCTTACAGGGCGAGGATTGACGGGCGATAACACCCAGGGCGCTGCCCTGGGCTGAAGGCTTATTGCCCCGTTGGGGCGTTAATTACAAACTATTATATTACTGTCCGCTAAATCACAAACCGTATAGTTTAATCCATTGATAATAAGAAATTAAGCTATACTTGTGTTTTAGGCAAGCCACCTATTATTATCCTTTTGTGTTATCAGATAATGAGTCTGACATTTTCGTGAGTATTTTTTGTATAAATCAGCCCTTTTTTTCTCTTTTATCAAAAAGTTTATCGAACAGTAATAATTGTATATATACAAGAAAAGTAGTAATTTTGCAATTTGTATGCAAAAACCATCAAGCACTGATTGTTTTTGCATATATACCGCAAACACCCAAAAGATGGAGAATATAGAAATACTGCAAGATTGGGTAACCGCTCGGATGATTAGAGGGCAATATATTTTCACAAAGGAAGATGTGCAAGCTATCGGTTTACCCATATCAGATGAATCACTCATTAACAGCCTTGTACGCATGGGGAAGCGTGGGGTAATTATGTCCCCCTGGCAAAATTTCTATGTAACCATACCAACAGAATATAAGCTGAAAAGAGTAGTACCTCCATCTTTCTATATAGACAGGCTGATGACATTTTTAGGTCGCGAGTACTATGTTGCTCTACTAACGTCAGCCGCCTATCAAGGAGCTGGTCATCAACGAGCTATGGTATTTCAAATAATGGTGAATGGTGGTAGCATTCGTTCGGGGGTGAAAAATGGTACTCGTTTAGAATTTATCGTGAGAAAAAATCTGCCTATGCAGTTTGTACATCAAGTAAAAACCCAATCAGGATATATAAATGTGGCAGATGCGGAACTTACAGCCTTAGATATCATTGCCGAGGAAAAGAAAGTCGGCGGATTGAGTCGTGCTACCGAGTTGCTGATAGAACTGGCAGAAGTAATGAAATTTGACGAAAGTAAGTTGCCTTTGTTAGACTTCTTTACGGCAGCAGTCATACAACGCTTAGGTTACCTGCTCGATTATATAGAAGAAAACGATTTGGCAGACACCTTGTATAGATTATTCAACCAGACAGGCAAGACATTCCGAAAAGTATCCCTAAAGCAGTCGATGCTGACAGATAAAAACATGCCCGTGAACAAGCGCTGGAAGATAATTGAAAACTATAAACTTGAAATAGACGAAATATGATACCAGAATTCTCTATACAAGAGTGGCATGAAACAGCCCCATGGCAGGATCCTGCTATGGTAGAACAAGACCTGATTATCTGCAAGGCATTGGTATGCATCTTTAGTGATGACTTTTTAGCTTCGCATTTGGCGTTTCGAGGCGGTACAGCATTGCACAAACTATATCTGCAATCTCAGCCAAGATACAGCGAAGATGTAGACCTCGTTCAAATAAACCCAGGACCGATTAAGCCTATTTTATTTAGAATAGGTGAAGTATTAAACTGGTTGCCCGATCGTGTTACGAAACCAAAGCGATACAACAACACTATGATGTTCCGCATGGAGAGTGAAGTGCCACCTGTGCAACCTATTCGTCTAAAAGTAGAGATCAACTGCATGGAACATTTCAACGTGTTAGGGTTAGAAAAAGTACCTTTTAAGGTAAATAACTCTTGGTTTTCTGGCAAATGCGAACTGACTACCTACAAGATAGATGAGCTGGCAAGCACAAAACTTCGTGCATTATACCAACGCAAAAAGGGGCGAGATTTATTAGACTTACTGTTGGCTACACAAAGTGGCAAACTTGATGTGGAGAATGTTCTGAAGTGTTATAAGCGCTATATGGAATTTGTGGTAGAGAAAGCACCAACATACAAGCAATTTGTACAAAACATTGAGATGAAGTTGCAGGATCCAGAATTTCTCAGCGACACAAATATTCTTCTCCGTGAAAATGCAGCTAACTTCGACCCATTCCTCGCTTGGGAGATTGTGAAACAGACGTTTGTAGATAGAATGGAAGGAAAGAGAGAATAACCTATCTACCGTCGTTATTCGCAGATCTTTTTATATACGTTGCTCATGACCTTGCTTTCTCCTCGGCATAATAGAGATACGGCATGTAATAGAGATACGGCATGCCACGTCTCTACTATCTCAACTTTTCGAATACGTTCTATTTCATAGCGACGTTTTCTCGCCTCGGCATAGTGCAAGCAAGCTTGCCCTCTACTCTCGGCTTATCGAATACGTTCTATTTCTATTGCCGCCTTCAGGCGTGATACACTCAAGCTCCACCATGGCTTGCAGATAGTTCTTGGTACGCGAAACACTCTTGTTGACAACCAAAGAGAGTCGCTCTGCCGAAGAGTGAGGATTGACAAAAAGAAATTCCATAATATCGACAATTTTGTCGATAAAAGCATCATTAACCTTATATTTATCGACAATCTGCTGGTTTATCGACAATTTATCGACAATTCTGCCTTTTATCGACAATTTATCGACAATCTCACTCTTTGTCGACAATTTATCGACAATCTTACCCTTTGTCGACAATTTATCGACAATATGATTTTCAGCATCAATATTCCCCTTTGATAACATACGAAGAATAGTCTCCACCCTTTCAGGATTCATTTTTTCTTCAATAGATGGCATAATCCAGCCATTCTCAATCCACCCTTTTGAAATAATATCAGCGCCGCTACCGCTCTTTTCACCTACACCCAAAAAAACAAACATCTTTTGCAAAACAGGATTGCGGCATACGCTATGTCCGCCTTCATGATATTCATCAAGACTGACAAGCATTGTTCCAGGATTAGACATCACGATTCTATCTGGAAATCTGTCTATTGTGATATTACCTTTAACAGTATAAGCACAATGGATAAGAGTGTTGGCAAGAGCTTCGCGCAATGCAACATGAGCCAACGTAGTGTCGTTGCGTCTTTGCTGACCGTCTAAGCTAAAAGGGACAGGCAAAGCATGTTGCAACATAGGCAGAACACGAGTATAAAACTGATAGAGATTAGATTCCCATGTACCGTCAGGATAAACGCGATTGGTCCACCGGACTTTAGAGTCATCGCTCATACGTTCGCGATAATCAGGGAAGAAGTCTTGCACACACTCTGGAGAGGCAATGCTATTAGATTTTCCAAACATCAAGATGCCAGCAACGGTAAAGCCTTCCAACGAACTGACACGGTCCTTTCGATAGGCACCAATGTTTTCAAGAAACTTCATGTCATCTATATCCCGCCATGGATGGTTTTCATGCTTTATATTGTACTCTCTACGATACTGCTGTAAGGTAGGCATATCGATATCGTTGATAGAAAAACCATTCAAGATGCGTGAATCAGCAGAAGACCTAATGTTATTTGCATCGGAATACATCTGTCTGACCTCATCATCACTGCAGACATAATCACCTTCATGCCTTCTTTTATAAGTATGACCAAAAGGAGTAAGCGAGAGATGTACAGGGCGAAGAGAATAGTCAGCACGAGGAATACGAAAGGAGAGCAGCCGTTGTCCACCTTCTGTTACAAAAACAGAGACATCACTTTCTACGAGGAGAGGAAGATTGACACAAGACTTATTATGAGCATTGCTCCAAAATTCCTTCTTGTACTTTTCAATCTGCTCATCCGTGAGACCATCTGGTACAAAGCCATTGTCTTTTTCTTTTACGCCAAGAATGATAACGCCGCCGTTAGTATTAGCAAAAGCAGAAAAGGTCTCCCAAAAAGATTGAGGCATGCCACCTTTTGCGGACTTATACTCCACTTCGCACCCCTCTTTGAGATGCAAGATTGATTGTATTTGTTCTGCTATATTCATGTACTTTTTGTATAAAATCTAATCTGCATACCTTCTATATTATACATCACAACCGTTTTATCAACCTCGACAAACCGTTCTTTGCGCCATGAGAAGCACCGATGGCGGCGGCTTCGCACGCACGCCATCGTACTTCTCATGGCGATAGATGCTTTCTATTCTTTTTTACTTTACTTCTTTTCTACTTAGCTTACATCTTGTTGATATATGTTGTAAACTAAGGGAGCAGGACAAGACGCAAGCCAAGGCGGTCGCCGCGATAAGGAGGGGTATAGTCGCCACGAATCGCCACACGGCAGTCCTCGGCATTGTAGTTCCAGCTACCGCCACGAAGCACACGATAAGAGGCATTCCTACTATTAACTGGATTATGTGATGAAGATTTTGAATAAAAGTCTTCGGCATACCAATCTTCACACCACTCCCATACATTGCCGCTCATATCATAGATGCCCAACTCGTTGGGAGCCTTCTGCCCCACAGGATATGTAGAGTATTTACTATTACCATTATACCACGCCACATCGTCAACTTTGTTTCCGCCGCTATATCTATATCCATTGCTCTTATTACCTCCTCTGGCTGCGTACTCCCACTGTGCCTCAGTAGGCAGAGCAAAATGTCTGCCCGTAAGCTGGTTAAGCATGGAAACAAACAGCTGGCAATCACCCCAAGTGACTTGCTCCACAGGATTGTTATTCCCTTTGAACTTAGACGGATTGCTACCCATCACCGCCTGCCACAAGGCTTGCGTAACCTCGTACTTGCCAATATAGTAGCCGTCTAACGTTACACTATGTACAGGTTGCTCATCGTCAGAACTACTATTTCTGCCCATCTGGAAGGTGCCGCCTTCCACCCACACCATCTCTATCTGCTGACCATTGACGTTAACGGTAATACCATCCTTTTTATTAGACAAACAATATTCAGCAAGCACCCTATCTGCGACTTCTAACGAAATGGTATATTTGATATTATCAACTATATGAAAATCCGAAAAGCCTATATCATTGAAACCAACATTAGCAACAGGAAAAAGCTTTTCAACAACATGCGGCCATGTCTTCAGCACCTTGCCTTGACTGTCCTTGAGCGACAACTGCAACGGCACACTGCCAGGCTTCTCCTGACTCATGCCAAGAGTAAAAACAAAGCTTAACAACCCCTTGTCTAACGGCAAATAAGAGCCATTCAGCAACTCGGTAGACGAACCATCGAACATCAACATCTGAGTCTTCAACTCAACAAGCTGCAAGTCCTCGTCTAACATATTGTTGCACAACGTATATGAAGCCACAGCCTTATTGCCGACAATAAAAGAGAGCTGTTGAGGATGATGTACATCATAGTCGAAGGTAAACGTTACCTCACCAGAGGGTGTACGCAGAGAGAAAGGCTTCGCCTCCCTGCCTACCTCGCCTGCCACCTGACGCTCAAGGACGACATCGACATTCTCGTTACCGACCTCCTGCGACTGCAACTTGCACACAAGAGAAACCGGACCATTACGACGCTCTACAATAAAGCCACCGTCCAACACCTTTTTAGGACAAAACTCACTACTATAAGAGACCGAGAGCAGCTTAACCTTGTCGGCATATCTATTCGAGATGTCTTCCATATCAGTCCCCATAAAAACTTTATGCAGAAAGTTAGCCAGCTCGCTATCAACAATATTTTTATTGATATTTTTCTGCAACTTTTCAGACAGTTCTTTTTCTTCATCGTTGCCCTGAGCCAGCCATTCAGCCAGCACACCATCGCGAGCAGCCGATAGCAACTGGACACGTATATCCTCATTTTCTGCCATCTTGCCTACATAATTGTTACGCAAAACATCCAACGACTGAACATAACAGCCATTGATACACAATATTACCGGTTTATCTGTCATACTATTTTAATTTTTTCAGTTCCTCCTCTTTATCCTTGATAGCTTTCTTGAGATGAGCCACCTCGAGCTGCTTGTCCAATTCACGCTCTCTGCGTTTCAATGCACCTAACTCGTCAGCCACACTGGGCTTGCCTGTTGTAGCATCCTTGAAGTTGTATTTGTCGCGCAAAGCACGGATGCCATTGATAGCGGCATTGTCCTGATGGCTCATAACCGAATCCTTCATAGCTTCTACAACTGCCAAGAAATCGTCCTTCGACACCTTGACAGCCAACAGCACTGTATCGGCATTGGGATTGTCCTTCAAACGCTTGTCGCGCTCTATGACACTCTCGTTGAACTTGACCGACATAACACTCTGCACCACACTTTCTATCTCGGCGCCGGCAAAGCCGTCCATAGCCTTGGCAATATCATTGATATCGGCATCGGCTATCGCCGACAAATCGGCAACGGTAGTATGCTTGCGAAAAGCCTTGATCTTTTTACGAAGAATATCCACCCTGCACTCTTCGGAAGGGAAGTCGACAAAATAGACCTCATCGAAACGACCTTTGCGCATAAACTCAGGACGCATAACATCGTTGGCGGTAGCCACAATATATACGGCAGTCTTTCGCTCCTGCATCCAAGTGAGGAAATAGCCCATCATACGCATAACAAGGTCGTTGCCCGAGCCGCCCTCGTTGGTGCCATGAAAAGCCTTCTCTATCTCGTCGATCCACAGCACACAGGGGTGTGCCGCCTCGGCAGTGGCGAGCGCCTTGCGAAGATTCTCCTCGCTCTGACCAACATACTGTCCCATAAGGCGGCTAATGTCGAGCCTGAGCAGCGCCACGCCAAAACGATTGGCTATACCTTTGGCAATAAGACTCTTGCCACAGCCTGGCATACCCATAATAAGCACCCCCTTGGGCAGAGGCAGGCGTTGAGTTGCCACATCGCGAAGATTCTCAAAAGAGAGAGCCGTCTTGTCCATATCACTGCGAAGAGCATCGAGACCGCCGACATCGTTGAAAGAGACATCTGTCTGCACCACCTCGATGATGCCAGACTTTCTGACAATCTGACGCTTCTCTTCGAGGACATAACTCAACGTGCTTCGGCTCAACAGACCATTGGTACGGCACAAGGCAGAACGCAGCACCTGCTCGACTTCGTATGCCTGCAAACCCTGAAGATTGCGAGCAAGATCGGAGCGAAGATCCTTGACCTTAGTGTCGATAGCAGCAAACTGACTTGACACCCGAATGTCGTTTACACGCTCTACAATCTCATCGAAAGTAGGAACAGGAAGATCGACAACAGTAACCACGTCGACGACAGCCTGTGGCAACTGCGACACAGGCATTGGCGAGACAATAACAATAGTACGATATAGGCTGTTGACACCCACCACACCATCTTTACGCCTACCTTCGCCAACGGCATACTTCTCGGCAAAAGTCTGCAATAGAGTCTGTACAGCAATGTCGTCGAGAGAATTATCGGCAGAAGATGCCGAAAGATTTTTTAACAAGAAGAAATATTTCTTATCCTCATCTACGACAAAATCGGACGAGCTGACAAGCCGTTCGAGCAGACCTTTCAAAGACTCGTTGCTATCGTTAGACACCGACTTATCCTTGAGCGAAACCACACCCCTGCCACAGTCGAACTCCAGCACACCATTCATCTTGAAAGGAAACAAGGGATGAACAGGCTGAAGCAATATCTGTCGAAGAGCATCCTCGACATAGCCATAGTCGTAATGCGGGTTATAGACTATTGGCGAAGAGAGCAACGCCGTGGAGAGATGCGTAATAAAATCTTTATTAATCTTCATGACTTAATATCAACCAAATAAAAAGTTCCATACTTTCTTGCCAACAGACTTCACTCCCTCTTTAAGTTTATTCCATCCCGACTTGATAGCAGTCTTGACAGGCTCGACGACATTTTCCTTGATTTTTGTTGCCACCGTTTGGACTTTCTCCACCACACGGCGTGCCACAGCACGACCAGCCTCGGCAAGCTTTTTCACGCCATTGGACAAACGTTCCTTGGCACGAGAGACAAACTCCGTTGTCTTCTCCTTAATCTTCTCACGCACAGGTGCAGGGACAACAACATTATATATCGTCTTGCCAATATCAAAGATTCTTTTTGCCTTTCCCACAAACGGTATTCTATATACCAACTTGCCAATCAGCACCTTTCCTTTTTCCTTGACTGGGCCAAGGATTTTCTCCTTGACAACAGAGATAAGCTTGTTTTTGAGAAAACCGCTGTTTTGCACACGCACAGCTACGCGAGTTTGAGAAAGAGCAGAGAGATACTCGTTGGAGCGCAAGAGATACTCCGCCTGTTCGGCATTGTAGTTGTTGATAATCTTGATATAACGTACTGCGTCGACAGCCTGACGAGCAAAAGACTGACTCATACGACGAGGCATAAAAGGATTGTCGCGCACCATCTTGACAGCAGAGACGGCGACCATTTTCTCTAATGTGGCATCGGAATCGGAATCCTGCAAAAAAGGACGATTGAAATAGTCTGTCATCTCCTGACTCTTCAGCAACTCCTCGTTGATAGGCGAGCCATAATAATGGTTGAACTCGGTAAGGTCGCGCAAAGCCGACGAGATGCCTGCCGTTGCAGCAATATCATACTGGCTCATTCTGCACCTCCTTTCTCATTAGATTCAACAACGTCGACATCGGCCAACTCCTCCTCGAATCTATCGGCACGACCTTCAACAACAGCCTCCATGGCATCGCGGAAAGCCTCTTTTGCCATATTAGCCTCTTCCTCAGAGCCTTCGGCACCAAACTCTTTCACCATACTATCTATCTTAGACTCAATCCACTCGTTCTCATCTTCGGACGAGAACTCGCCAGTCTGTTCTTTTACAGACTGTCTGGTAGAGAGATAGTCCTTTTGATAATCGTGATACTGGTCTATCTCGGCACAAAGCACCGCTATGTCGCCCTGTTCCTCTTCATCACGACCCTCATTTGTGAATAAATCGTTCTGTTGCTCACCTTTCA
The DNA here is from genome assembly GCA_045598945.1 of Bacteroidales bacterium. Lineage (GTDB taxonomy): Bacteria > Bacteroidota > Bacteroidia > Bacteroidales > P3 > Colimorpha. The sequence goes on from JAZRVD010000116.1 coordinate 8,948, forward strand.
CACCTTTGAAATGAGAAAAACGTTGCAACAAATCCTTTAACCAAGAGACAAGAGAGCTTGTTGCCTGCTTGTCTTGTTCAGGAGTCAGCTGAGTGCAAAACTCCTCATGCTTGATGTTTTCCATAGTTTTATAAATAAAAGTATTATGTTTACAATAAAAAGTCTACTCTATTGGCTCTAAGTTGTCAGCATCAATCTTGTTTAACACCTCCACCTTGGATTTAAGACCACGGGTGTAGGCGTAACAGTCTGTAACCAATTTCTTTGTCTCGGATATGAGGTCGTCGATTTTGTCCATGCTCACCTCTGGTTTCTTGACAAGCTCTTCTATCTCTTTGAGACGTTCGACATTGCATTTGTAATCTTCGTTTGTCATTTCTAATTTACCGTTTTAAGTTTGACATCGTTGATGGCACAGTCCCAGCAGCCATCGGTAAAGAGAAGTGTAAAGTTGTCGCCGACAGCCTTGCACCCTGCGTTTTTAAGAATGTTGCCATCACCGCCTACCGCCAAAACATAGCCCTGCCGAAATATATCGCGAGGGTCGGAGGACTTTATCCTACTCTCCATCAATGCCACCTGAGCATCACAATTGTTTAACGCCGATATAATGGCAAAAGAGATGTTAGACAGACTGCGTTCCACCTCTTTATCTGAAAGCAACAGCCTGTTGGACAAATTGCCCACTATTCTTGTCTGCAAATCCTGCACCTTACGCTCCATACCGTTTACCCCATTGGAGATATGATACCGGATATTTGAAAAAAGCTCGCCTGTCTGCCGTTCTTCGCTAACTATCCTCTCCATTAACGCCTGACGGACATCGCTTAGAGCCTTTGCCATGGTGTCCTCGACAGCGGCAGTCCACTCGATCAAGAAATCGGCCAAGGCAGTAGGAGTCTTGTAGTAGCTGTGTGATACCATGTCGGCAACATGGAAGTCGCGCTCATGACCAATGGCGGTAAAGACAGGCACAGGGCAAGCGGCTATAGCCATGCACAGCTCGTAGTCGTCGAAGCAGAACATATCGCTCTCGGCACCGCCGCCACGCATCAAAAGCACCATGTCGTAACAGTCCGCCTTTTGAACAGCGTCGAGCTGCCGCATGATAGAAGCAGGTGCGTTGTCTCCCTGCACAAGAGACTCCAAGAGGGTATAACGAAAGACAAAGCCCCTCACATTGCCTTGCAGGTGCTTGACAAAGTCGCCATAGCCGGCAGCCGACGGCGAGGAGATGACAGCGATATGCACCGGGAGATAGGGCAACGACAGATCTTTTTGCCACTGCATGGCGCCCGACTCGGTAAGGCGCTGTATGGTACGACGCTTTTCCAACTCGCGCTGACCTAACGTATAGGAGCTATCTATATCGCTAATAATAAGCGATATGCCATAGACAGCATGATACTCCACCTTGGCATAGACGACAATAGAGATGCCTGGCTCGACGTCTTTGCCCGTAAGACGCTTGAAGTTGGAGATAATGGCAGCATTGTACCTCCAAATCTTGGCGCTCGCCTTGGCGGCAATAGCGCCGTTCTCGTCTTTTTGAAGGACATTGATATAATGATGTCCGCCAACCTCACGATGGGACTCTATCTCCACCTTGACCCAGCACTCAAGCAGCCCAAGGCGTTTCTTTATCTCCTCTTGAAGGGCAGAAAGCTCTATAAAACTACTGCTATTCACACTAATCCATTAGAAAGACACAAGAATGACAGAGAATAAATATAAAAAACAGGGTGCATGATATAGAGATCTGACGCACCCTGTCTTGCTATAGCAAACAAGGCCTATTAGTTGTTAGCAACTTTTTCGCCTGTAACACGTTCCAGCCACTTGACCATGCAAAGCATGACAATCATTGAGAGGAAGCAGACAGCCATGAACACTATCCAAGCGGTAGAGATAGGATACTTGTTGTAGAGCAGCGGTCCAATCCAGAGGAAGCCATTGCCTACAGCTGTGGCACCCAGCCAGAGACCCTGGCAGAGACCAAGAAGGTTTTTGGGGGCGACCTTTGAGATGAAACTGAGACCCAGAGGACTGATGAAAAGCTCGGCAACAGTCATGAAGAAATAATAGAGAATCAACACCCATGGACCAGCTTTCAAAGTGGCAGAAGTAGCAACATCTAAAGCTCTGAAGTCAGTACCTGAAGGATAATTCTGAATGTAGCAGAATACAGTCATGAAGAGATAAGCTATACCGGCAATAGCCATACCGATGGCAATCTTTTTGGGCGTGGAGATAGCTTTGCCACGACGGGCAAGACCTTCGAAGAACCACATGATGGGGAACGTGAGCAAAATGACAAAGAACGGGTTGACAGCCTGCCAAATTTCTGGAGCAAGGGTCTCGGTATTGACAAAGTCGCGAGCAAAGAGAGACATGGAGGTGCCATTTTGATGGAACGAGAACCAGAAGAATACGGCGATAACCAAAACAGCAATCATAGCATATAGGCGCTGTTTAAGCTCTTTAGCCATGGCAAGTTTTTCTTCAGCAGTATATTCGACGCTCTCGGCGGCAGTCTTCTTGCCAGGAGTTGGGAAACCCTTCTTGGTGCAAAGGAAGATGGTGAGAGAGATGGCCATAGCAGCGACAGAGGCGATAAAACTATAGTGAACACCAGTATTGAACACTTCGAGATAATTGGAGCAGAAAGCACCCATGTCGGTAGGCAGGACATTGGTACTGAGAACCATGCAGGTAAGTTCGTTAAGCTTGCCAAGACTTTCACCAGCCATAGCGGCACCAGCATTGATGTACTGATGACAGAGAGCAGGAAGGTCGGCATTGTAAATCATGCCATTCTGGCCAAGCCACCAGCTACGAAGCAATGGGGCGACAAAAGGAGCTATAAGACCACCGACATTGATAAACATATAGAAAATTTGGAAACCGCTGTCGCGCTTGCTCTTAGCGATACGCAGAGCCTCTTCGCTCTCCTTGGCGGCCTCGGCCTCGAAATTGTCGTACATCTGACCTACGATAGCCTGAAGGTTGCCTTTGAAAAGACCATTACCAAAAGCGATAAGGAACAGGGCAAGGCATGTTAAAGGCAAAAGCCATGAGATATTGCCAGCAGTAGCCATGATAGGGATGGAAAGGATAACATAACCAGCAGCCATAACGAAAAGACCGGACTGGATAGTACCCTTGTAGTTTTGAGTACGGTCGGCGATAATACCACCTACGAGACTCAAAATGTAAATACCCATATAGAATATGGAATAGATTAGCGTTGCCTTCTCTTCCTCCAGACCAAACTTGGAACAGAGAAAAAGCACCAACACGGCATTCATGATGTAATAGCCGAAACGTTCGCCCATATTGCTAAGAGCGGCGGCCAACAATCCTTTAGGGTGTCCTTTGAACATACAATAAAATATTTTAGTTAATAATTAAATTGCGCTAAAAATATTCAACCATTCACACATCACACACAAATAAAATGCAAAAATACAGTTTTTTTTGGAAAGATTACCAATATAATATTTTTTCAGTACATTTGCAATATGAAAAAAATAATAGATACGGCTATTCGAACACTTGAAAAAGGTGGTATAATACTCTACCCTACCGACACAATATGGGGTATAGGATGCAACGCTCTTGACAAAAACGCCATGGCAAAAATATACGAAGCAAAAGAGCGCGACGAGTCGAAAAGCCTACTTTGGCTTATAAAAGAGGACTGGATAAGAATAGCCAACGACGAAGCTCAACATATACTTGCTGAAAGCAACCGTCCGACAACAGTAATTGTAGACAAAAGACTTATAGAGCCACAACACGGCACAACACTATACCACAACTGGCAGACAATACTTGACGATGAGAGCATTGCCACAATAGGGCTACGCATACCGCATCACGATTTTTGCCAGCATCTGCTTGACGAATACCGTAGACCTATCACCAGCACTTCTGCCAATATCTCCGGGCAACCGTCGCCAAGTTGCTACGACGAACTATCATCAGCGTTGAAAAAAAGAATGAACTATTGCGTTCCCAACAGAGCTGAATTTGAGAGCAACGAGACAAGAGGAAGCCGCATAGTGATGCTACAAGACGACGGAAGCATCAAGACGATACGCGAATAAAGGCGTGTCAAGCCTTGCCAAGTGTATTCAAATCGATAGGGATAGCAGCACGATTTTGAGGGTCTTCTATCTCGCCAAAAGCCTCTTCATACTTATCAATATTGTCTTCCAGCGCCATAAGAAGCCGTTTGGCATGCAAAGGCGACATGATAACTCTTTCGCGTACAAAAGCCTTCTGCTGACCTGGCAAGACCTGTGCAAAATCGAGCACTACCTCCGTCATGCTATGCGACATAACAACAAGATTGCTATACACTCCGCGAGCGACATCGGGGGTGATGTCTAAATCTATTTCAAGCTTTTTCTCTTGAGCCATAATAATAAAAATATATAAAGATTAATAAAAAATACAGTCTCTGCGAAATAACGACAGAGACTGTATTTTGGTTATAGACATAGGAATAATAGCTATTATTCGATGTCGTCTTTGCAGGAGACACAGATGTTCTGATAGTCGCGCAGACCTGTACCGGCAGGGATAAGGTGTCCGACGATGACATTCTCCTTCATGCCCTCGAGGTTATCCTGCTTGGCGTTGATAGCGGCTTCGGTAAGGACACGCGTTGTCTCTTGGAAAGAGGCGGCAGAGATAAAGCTCTTGGTGTCCAAAGCGGCACGAGAGATACCCTGCAATATTTGCTTTGCAGTAGCAGGCTTGGCATCACGAACTTGGATAAGGCGCTTGTCGCTACGGCGCAAAGTAGAGTTTTCGTCGCGCAACTCGCGAGGGGTGAGTATCTTGCCTGCGACATACTTCTCAGAATCACCAGCATCGATGATAACCTTCTTGCCAAAGATCTCGTCGTTGATAGCATGGAAATCTATCTTGTTGATAACCTCCTTTTCGAGAAGGTTGGTGTCGCCTGGGTCCTCGACTTCGACCTTGCGCATCATCTGACGGACAATAACCTCGAAATGCTTGTCGTTGATTTTCACACCTTGCAGACGGTAGACCTCTTGCACCTCATTGACGATGTATTCTTGCACCTTCATAGGTCCTTTGATAGCCAGAATATCGGCAGGAGTGATGGCGCCCTCTGACAGTGGAGTGCCAGCCCTGACATAGTCTTGGTCTTGAGCAAGAATCTGCTTGGTAGTAGGTATTGAATATGTGCGGCTCTCGCCAGACTTGGAGGTAATAGTGATTTCACGGTTGCTACGTTTCAGCTTTTTAGAGATAGAGACACTACCATCTATTTCAGCAACAATAGCCTCGTCGGACGGGTTGCGCGCCTCGAAGAGCTCGGTAACACGAGGCAGACCACCCGTAATATCGCCAGCCTTGCCAAACGAACGCGGTATCTTGACCATGATGTCGCCAGCTTTGAGCAACTGGTCTTGGTCGACACCAATGTGAGCACCGACAGGGAGGTCATAGACTTTTTGTACCTCGCCGTCATTGTTGATAATGCTGAGTGTGGGGTTCTTGACACGCTGACGCGACTCGATGATAATCTTGTCGCTCAGACCTGTCTGCATATCGGAATCGACACGATAGGTAACATTTTCAATAACATTGTCGAACGACACGCGACCAGCAACGTCGGAAATGATAACAGCGTTGTATGGGTCCCATTCGGCGATAACATCGCCTTTCTCGAGAATGTCGCCAGCATTGCGATAAAGCTTGGAGCCGTATGGCAAAAGGGCGGAGAAAAGCGTAACATCTGTCTTCTCATCGACAATACGAAGTTCGGCAGAACGACCGATGACAACCTTGTAGCTATTACCCTCTTTGTCGGTATAGTCAACATCACGAAGCTCATCAATTTCGAGACGACCAGCATACTTGGCCTGAATAGATGACGTAGTACCGATATTACCACCGGCAACGCCGCCAACGTGGAAGGTACGAAGAGTAAGCTGCGTGCCTGGCTCGCCAATAGCCTGAGCAGCGATAACACCGACAGCCTCGCCTTTCTGAACCATCTTGCCGGTAGCAAGGTTGCGACCATAACACTTGGCGCAGACACCGTGCTTGGACTCGCATGTAAGAACGGAACGGATCTCGACCTCCTCGATAGGAGACTCATCGATAATCTTGCAGATGCTTTCTGTCAACTCGTCGCCAGCACGAGCGATGAGCTCGCCTGTTTCGGGATGATAGATATCGTGGACAGTAGTACGACCCAAGATACGCTCGCCCAATGTTTGAACAATATCCTCACCTTTTTTCAAAGCAGTCGTTGGCAAGCCACGCAATGTGCCACAATCTTCCTCATTAATGATAACATCGTGAGCCACATCAACAAGACGACGGGTGAGGTAGCCAGCGTCAGCTGTTTTCAAAGCAGTATCGGCAAGACCCTTACGAGCACCGTGAGTAGAGATAAAGTACTCCAACACGGAGAGACCTTCCTTGAAGTTGGATATAATAGGATTCTCGATAATCTCATTACCGGCAGCGCCAGCTTTTTGAGGCTTAGCCATAAGACCACGCATACCAGAAAGCTGACGAATCTGCTCCTTGCTACCACGAGCACCGGAGTCGTACATCATGTATACAGGGTTGAAACCTTGATTGTCAGCCTTGAGACGCTTCATCAAAGTCTCGGTAAGCTGGTTGTTGGTATTGGTCCAAATATCGATAACGTGGTTATAACGCTCGTTGTTGGTGATAAGACCCATGGAATACTGAGTCATAACCTCTTCGACCTCCTCGTTGGCATGAGCTATCATTTCCACTTTTTCTTCTGGGATAAGCACATCGCCAAGATTGAACGATAGACCGCCACGGAAAGCCTGACGATAACCCATATTCTTGATGTCGTCGAGGAAATTGGCTGTAACAGCATTGCCACACTGAGTGAACATATCGCCTATGATGTCGCGCAAAGACTTTTTGCCCAACACCATATTGATATAGCCAAACTGAACAGGGACAACCTGATTGAAGAGGACACGTCCTACAGTAGTACGCAAGCGGTTGGTCTTGATATAATGGCCTTCGGCATTAACAACAGGGAAGCCATCCTTGTCGCGAACAACCTCAAACTCGGTACGCGAGTACATCTCTCTTTCAGCGTTTGTAGAGCAATTACGATCGGTTAAAATATTGCCATTACGATCCTTGATAACCTCAGTAAAGGTCTTGTCGGTCTTTACAACGTCATATTCATCCTTGCCTTCAAACTGACGCAGACGAACACTGATACATGCGTTTTGAGATACACGCTTCTCGTTGAAAGCAATAATAACCTCTTCAGGACTATAGAAATGCGTTCCTTCGCCTTTTACAACCTCATCAGCAGTTGTACGACGAGGCTTGGTGGTATAGTAAAGACCCAACACCATGTCCTGCGAAGGCACGGTGATAGGCGCACCATTGGCAGGGTTGAGAATATTGTGAGAAGAGAGCATAAGGAGCTGCGCCTCAAGAATAGCGGCGTTGCCCAGAGGTACGTGGACAGCCATCTGGTCGCCGACGAAGTCGGCATTAAAGCCAGTACATACCAAAGGATGCAGACGTATGGCCTTGCCTTCTATGAGCTTAGGCTGGAAAGCCTGTATACCCAGACGGTGAAGAGTAGGGGCACGGTTGAGCATAATAGGATGACCCTTCAAAATATTTTCGAGGATCTCCCAAACGACAGGCTCTTTGCGGTCGACAATACGTTTTGCCGCCTTGACAGTCTTGACAAGGCCACGCTCGATCATCTTGCGAATAATGAACGGTTTGAACAGCTCGGAAGCCATATCCTTAGGCAGACCGCACTCGTGCATCTTGAGTTCAGGTCCAACAACAATAACGGAACGGCCGGAATAGTCGACACGCTTACCAAGAAGATTGAGACGGAAACGACCTTGCTTGCCCTTCAAAGAATCGGAGAGAGACTTAAGAGCACGATTGCTATCCGACTTCACGCTGTTAGCCTTGCGACTGTTGTCGAAAAGAGAATCGACAGCCTCTTGCAACATACGTTTTTCGTTGCGCATAATAACCTCAGGAGCACCGATCTCGATAAGACGTTTCAGACGGTTGTTGCGTATGATAACCTTGCGATACAACTCGTTGATATCCGGTGTAGCGAAGCGACCGCCATCGAGAGGGACAAGAGGACGAAGGTCGGGAGGAGTAACAGGGATGATGCTCATAATCATCCACTCGGGACGGTTGTCCATCTCATGAAGCTTCCGCTCTCTGCGACCTTCTTTGAGTCTATACTGAGAGCTACGGAAAGCTTCAACAATATTAAGACGTTTCAAGGCAGATTCTTTACGATTGGCGGCAGTCTCATGATAAACCTTGTCACGCAATTCACATGACAACCGTTCAAGTCTTTCAGGAGTAAGCTCTTTAAGCAACTTGAGAAGATACTCAGCACCCATGCCAGCGATAAACTTGTCAGGGTCATCGTCCTTCAAAGCCTTATTGCCTTCAGGAAGAGTCTCGCAGATGCTATTGTACTCTTCTTCGGAGAGGATCTGAAGTTTTTCGACATGCTCGCCATTCAACATGCCGACGCCCGGCTGAACGACAATATACTTTTCATAATAAATGATGCTCTCCAGCTTTTTGCTTGGAATATCGAGCAAGGTGCCAATCTTATTTGGCAAAGTACGGAAAAACCAGACATGTGCGACAGGGACAGTGAGTTCGATATGTCCCATACGTTCACGACGAACTTTCTTCTCAGTAACCTCAACGCCACAACGGTCGCAAACAATGCCTTTGTAACGATTACGCTTATATTTGCCGCAAGGGCACTCCCAGTCGCGTACAGGTCCGAAGATTTTCTCACAGAAAAGTCCATCAACCTCAGGCTTGTAACTACGATAGTTTATTGTTTCAGGCCTTGTAACCTCACCATGGGAACGTGTCTTGATAGACTCAGGAGAGGCTAAAGAAACGATTATTGAATTGAAATCTTTCTTTACAGGAGGATCGTTTTTGAAAGCCATTATCTAAAGAGAATTATAATTAATCAAAAAAAGAAAACAAAATACATCAATACGATGTGAAAAGAGATTAATCGAAGGTAACCTCCAAGCCAAGGCCACGCAACTCGTGTACAAGCACATTGAAAGACTCAGGGATGCCCGGAGTAGGCATCACATCACCCTTGACAATAGCTTCGTAGGCTTTGGAACGTCCAGTAACATCATCCGACTTGACAGTAAGAACCTCTTGCAAGACATGCGAAGCGCCAAATGCCTCGAGAGCCCAAACCTCCATCTCTCCAAAACGCTGACCACCAAAGTTGGCTTTACCGCCAAGAGGCTGCTGCGTGATAAGAGAGTAAGGGCCAATAGAACGAGCATGCATCTTGTCATCGACCATGTGATGCAACTTGAGCATATAGATATAGCCAACCGTTGCAGGCTGGTCGAAACGCTCGCCCGTCTCGCCATCATAAAGATATGTGCGGCCATTTTCGGGAAGTCCGGCCTGACGCATATAACCATTAATCTGATCGAGCGTAGCACCATTGAAGATAGGAGTCTGGAAACGAATACCCAATTCATGACCTGCCCAACCGAGGACAGTCTCATAAATCTGGCCCAAGTTCATACGAGAAGGCACACCCAAAGGATTCAAGACAATGTCGACAGGAGTACCATCGGCAAGGAAAGGCATATCCTCTGCACGCACAATCTTAGATACAATACCCTTATTGCCATGACGGCCTGCCATCTTATCACCAACACGAAGCTTACGCTTCATAGCGATATACACCTTTGCCATCTGGACAATGCCATTCGGCAACTCGTCACCAACAGTGAGAGCAAACTTGGTACGAGTAAAACGACCAGTGATTTCGCGGAACTTGATATTATAGTTGTTAAGCAAATCCTCTATCAACTGATTGGTATCCTTGTCTGACGTCCACTTCTTAGGATTAATCTCGGTAAAATCGATATCATTAAGGACATTCTTTGTGAACTTAACCTTCTTAGCTATACGCTCCTCCTTATGACTTGTGTAAACGCCATTGGATGTTTTACCAGCAAGAATGATGAGTAACTTATCAAT
>JAZRVD010000117.1:0-6551 GCA_045598945.1 Bacteroidales bacterium
TCTATGTTGTCTATGGCAAGGTAGCTGTTGGGCTTGTCGGCTATCTGGTCGTAGGTCTTGCTTTTGCCGCCTACCTCAAAGAGGTATCTGTCGTCGATCAAAAAGTCTCCGCTTTTAGGCATGGTTACCCGTGCTATGGCCTCCATCTGGTTGAAGAAGAATGTCTCGCGTAGCGTGCCTGTGTTTACATTCGATGTCAAGGCGTACATCAGGTTGCTGTTGTTGAGGTATATCTTTTCTGGGTTGACGAGGTGCTTGTAGTCTTTGGGCTGCTGGGTCAGCAATGACAGCAGACCTGCCCGGTCGAGGGCGTAGAGCAGCTTTAGGCATAGGTCTCTGGTACATTGCATCTGTGCCGATAGTTTGCTGATGTTTGGCACCAATGGCACGTTCTCGGCTATTATCATCAATAGCATCTTGGCTTTCTGCATGGTGGTGTACGAGATGTCTTCTACTGCGGTGATGTCGCTCTCTATCACTATCTTGGCCACTTCGTTCAGCCGTATGTAGTAGTCTATGCCTGCCTCTTTGGCAAAGGGATAGTAGCCGGTGTGAAGATATTTTTCGAATAGTGGCAGTATGCTTTTTTCTGACGTGAGCTGCAAGGCTATGTCTATGTGCCTGTCGGTCAACTCTGCTATGCTTATTGCCGGCATCTCTATCTTGTGCTCAAAGGACAGGTATTCTCTAAACGACATGCCTTGTAGCGTGTATATCGTCTGTCTCCTGGATAGGTCTGCTGCCGATTTGTCTATCTCTAACAGACTGCTGCCTGTGTATACTATCGAGAGGTCGCTGTAGGTGTCGTAGGCGTCTTTTATGGCTTGCGACCAGTATGGGTACCTGTGTACCTCGTCGAGGTATAGGTGCCTTACGCCGTGCGTGTAGAGGTGCTCTATGAGTTCTGGAAGCGAGTGCGTCTGAAACCATAGGTTGTCGAGCGATGCGTAGAATGCTTCTTCTTTTTTGTTATAGGTGTTTTTGATATGCTGTAGTAGCAGTGTCGTCTTGCCTACTCCTCTCATCCCTTTTATTCCTATTATCCTCGCGTCCCAGTTTATTTTGTCGTAGAGGTATCTGTAAAATGTCGTCTTGGTGTTTTGCAACCTTTTGTAATAGATGTTTGTGATGTTTTGTATCTCTTTTGCGTTCATGGTTGTTGCTGTTTTTGTTGTTGCAAAGATACGTTTTTATTTTGTGTTATTTTGTTTTATTTTACTCGTTTTTACCTATTTTCTTAGTTTTTAGTTACTTAATTTTTGTTTTTCACTTTTCCAAAAGTGAATTATACTCCTTTTTTCACTTTTCCAAAAGTGAATTTTACTCCTTTTTTCACTTTTCCCAAAGTGAATTTTACCCTTTTTTCACTTTTCTAAAAGTGTATCTTGCATTGCTTTTGTGTGGCGGATGGGCATTATAAGTTGTATATTGATTGTATTTTTTTTATATTTGCTATTCGTATGGTTTTATGTTTATAATTATAATTAATTGTAAATGAAAAAGGTAGTATTTTTCTTGTGGGCTATTGCCATGTCGTTGGCTCTGTCTGCAGAAACTATAAGTGCTGATTTGGCATGCAAGGCCGCCGCCAATTTTGCTTCGTTATGGCTAAATATCAATGTTCAACGCATCGACAATGTTACTAATGTCGGTGCGTTTCGTCATATTTATCTATATGACATCAACGAGGGCGATGCTTTTGTGGTGATGAGTTCGGACACTCGCATTGCTCCTGTCTTGGCTTACTCTGCCTCTTCTTCGATAGACAAGGACATGTCGGGCGCTGCCGGCATGCTGTTGAGAAGCTACGAGAGTCAGATTGCTGAGGTTGTGGCTGGCGATGTTATATCCGTCGCTGCCGATGCCAACAGCTATTCTTGGCGTCGCCTGTTGCAAGGCCCTTCTGCTTTCGACCCCATGCCTCTTGGTATTGCGTTGGTTGGCCCGCTTGTGGAGACCTCTTGGGGCGAGAAGCCGGACTACAATGTCTATTGTCCGCCGCTTTCTGGCAGAGAGCAGTCTGCCCCAGGCAGCACGGCTGTCGCCATGGCGCAGCTCTTTCGTTACTGGCGTTTCCCTACGGCAGGCAGTGGCAGTCGCTCCTACAGTACTACTAATTTTGGCAGTCTGGGCGCCTATTTTTACGAGACCACTGACAATGCTTACAACTATTCTCTACAGCCTTTGCAACTTTCGCAGTTCAGCGTCAATTCGCAAATCGATGCTGTCAGCGCACTGATATACAAGTGCGCTATTAGTGTGGCTACAGACTTCCAGTATGCCTCGCAGGGTGGCACGCTTTCGCGTTTCAATGCTTTGATGGGCGACAGTGTGCTGAGCCGTTATTTTGGCTATCAGCGTTGCTATCGCCTCAGCGCACGTTCTTCGTTTACCGATTCTGCATGGATGGCTCTGCTCAAGGGCGACATCGACCAGGGGCGACCTATCATATATGCCGGCGGTAGCGGCGCAGCGCAGCGTACCTTCTTGTGCGATGGCTACGACTCCGAGCTCCGTTTCCATTTCAACTGGGGCAACAGTGGTCTCAACGATGGCTTCTACACCCTTGCCGCCTTGGCGCCGTCATTTTCTGCATCTTCTTTCAATGCCGAGCAGATGGCTATTACAAGCATCTTGCCGTATAGCAGCAGTCTTATTGTGTCGCCTGTGGCGGTCGATATGCCCCGTGGCGGCGGCAGCGAGATGGTTAGTGTGCTGAGCAGCAGCAGTGCCTCTTCGTGGAGCGCCACCTCGTCGGCCGAGTGGCTCTCTGTCAGCCCGGCAACGGGTGCCGGTGGCGGCGTGCAGACCACGTTGGTGGCCAATGCGGCTATCAACAATACTGGCGCCGAGCGTACAGCTACCATTACCATACGTCAGGCCGGCAGCATAAAGGTGGTTACTGTTACGCAGCCCGACGGCACCCCCTCGCAACCAGGATGGTATGGCAACTACAACGACTATTCGTACAACGAGAACAACGCCACCCTCCCCAACAACACCATCGTCTTTCGTCCCGAAGCTTTTGCCAACCTTTATGCTGGTCAGCGTGTTACCAAGGTCTGCTTTATGAACAACGCTTCGTCGGGCAACTATACTGTACGCATCTACGAAGATCCCGGCTTTGATGCCGGACTGCGTCGCGATGGCCATACCACTGACATCTCTGGCTGTCTTGGCAACGAGGTGGCCACCTATACCACCGTCTACGCTCATCAGCGTACCCCCAATGGCATACAGACGGTAACACTTCCTGCCGGCGGCTACCGTATCAATGGCAAGACATTCTGGGTTACCGTTACCAGCCACAACGGCTGCAAGTTCTGCTCGCGCAAGGTGCCTCATTCGGCCATGACGGACTATACGGTAGAGATTCCGCTTGTTGACTCGTTGCGCGCTGGCTACCTGTATACCGAAGATGACGAGCTGCACATAGCTTATGCGTATGACATTGTAGAAAATCGTCAGTCCGACGTCGAGTTCCTCTTGGGCATAATGGTGGAAAACGAAGCTGTAACATGTAACGACGTTATTATGCAAGAGTTCGCCACTGTCTGCGACAGCTACCGTTGGCACGACAAGGTCTATACGCAAAGCAGCGGTAGCCACGACCCATATATCGACACTGTAGCTATCACCGAAGACTGCGACAGCATCTTCAAGCTCTATCTTGTTGTCAACCATAGCAGCCCTCTCACCGAGACTTCGCAGATGGCTTGCAGCAGCTATGTGTGGGCCGACACCACGCTGCTCTCTTCGGGCGTATATACGCGTCATTTCGTCAATAGCGCCAGGTGCGACAGCACTGTCCGGCTTACCTTTGCTATCGGCAACAATAGCGGCGAGGAGACTCGCTATGCCTGCGACAGCTTCCTGTGGCATGGTACTAAATACCTCATTGCCGGCGATTATTATAAGCATCTCACCAACAAGGCAGGCTGCGACAGTCTCGCCACCGTACATCTCACCATTGGCTATAGCGACCATTTCACCGACATAATCTCCAAATGCGACAGCACCTCGTGGCATTCGCGCATGTTCTACAATACCACCGAGGCCACATATCCCTACACCAACAGACAGGGATGCCCAAGCAGCGACACCCTGCGACTAACAATCTACAACAGCAGCCGCCGCGACACCATGGTAACGCGCAACGAGAGCTACACATGGCGCGGCACCACCTACCGCACCTCTGGCAACTATGCCGTACATTTCTCCGACAGACATGGCTGCGACAGCAGCATCATCTTAAACCTCACCATCTTGAACCCCTGCTCCGCCACCTACCGCGACACTAATGCCACGGTGTGCGACAGCATGATATGGTACGGTCAGCGTCTCACCGCCTCTGGCAGCGACTATCAGTATATCACCACCAATGCGCGCGGCTGCGACAGCATTGTGTCGTTGTCGCTCACGGTGCGTCATAGCAATAGCGGACACGGCAGCCAGGTGGCATGCGAGTCGTATACGGTAGGCCAGCACATCTACACGGTGTCCGGCACCTACGTCGACACCCTGCAAAACCTTTTCGGCTGCGACAGCGTCAACACTCTCACTCTCTCTATCATTCATGGCACCTTCGGCGACACTGTAGCCACCGAGATAGACCACTTTGTGTGGTATGGCGAGACCTACCGCGCACAAGGCACCAACCAGTACTATCACACCCTCAAAGGCTCTAACGGCTGCGACAGCGTGGTAACGCTCACGCTCACCATCTTGTTAGGCACCACTTTTGGCGATACCATGGCGGTAGACTGCGGCGAGTTTATGTGGCGTGGCGACCTCCTCACCGAAGCGGGCGAATACGAGAAAAACGTAGGCCTCAACCACTTGGGCTACGACAGCATTGTATATCTCCACCTTATCCTCTGGCCGGTGTATGATATCGACCTCTACGACACCGCCTGTCAGACATACTCATGGCAAGCTTCAGGCTTGGAGTACGACATCAGCGGCGACTATAGCTACAAGCTCCGCACTCGCGCAGGCTGCGACAGCGTGCTAAACATGCACCTCGTCATAGGGCAGCCGCAGACCACGCGTTTCAGCGCCTCTTTGGAGAACGGGCAGTATGTCTGGGACGGCCGCACATATACTGAGCCCAGCACCTACCGCTGGATATATCAGTCTGTAGCGCACTGCGACAGCACGGTCTTTCTCGACCTTACGGCAACCGACGGCATCGACGACATACTATATGGCAATATCCGCATCTATGCCGTGCCGCAAGGCGTAGCGGTAGACAATGCCGAAGGTCTGGCTGTTCAGGTCTCCGACATAGTAGGTCGTGTGGTGTATGGCGGCACTCTTGCCGATGTCCACAGCCGTCTGCCTCTCTCCCGTCCCGGCGTCTACCTTGTAAGGGTAGGGCAGATGCTCCCCAAACGTGTGGTGGTGCGGTAGAAAGAACAATTTTATGCTGCGTTGTTTGATGTTTTTGTAGCAGCATAGCATATACCAAGAAAGCCGGCGTTGTTGAAACGTCGGCTTTCTTTTGTGTTTTCTGCAAATAGGTGCAAGTAGAACGGCAATTACTTGCTGATTTTCTTCTCGTATTCTTCGGCGCTCAGGAGGCTGTCGATGTCAGCAACGTCGCTGGCTTTGATCTTGATAATCCAGCCTTTGCCGTATGGGTCGCTGTTGACTACGGAGGCTTCTTCGAGCTCGGTGTTGAACTCTACCACTTCGCCGCTGACGGGCATGAGAAGGGGAGCAACGGTCTTTACGGCCTCGATGCTGCCGAACTCTTCGCCAGCTTCAAGGGTCTCGCCCTCGGTGGCTACGTCAACAAAGACGATGTCGCCCAATTCGTGCTGAGCGTAATCGGTGATACCTATGAAAGCAAACTCGCCTTCTACGCGTACCCATTCGTCATCCTGGGTGTACTTCAGATTTTCTGGAAAATTCATATTCTGTATAATTAAATAATGATGTTTTTTTGCTTTTGATAAGATATGGCGTTGATTGTCGCTGTGTTGCCGACAATGCGGAGCCATATTTTATTTCGGTGCAAAGTTACGTTTTTTTTCTTACTTGCAAAGTTTTTTGTTTGCGATACCTTGCTTTTTCTCTATTTCTCCATCATTTTGGCAAAGTTCTCGTAGAAGTAGGGTATGGTCTCTATGCCTTTGAAGAAGTTGAAGAGCGGGTAGTTCTCGTTGGGGGCGTGTATGGCGTCGCTGCCCAAGCCGAAGCCCATAAGTATGCTTTTTACGCCGAGTATGCGTTCAAAGCCTGCTATGATGCCTATGCTGCCGCCGCTGCGCGTAGGTATGGGACGTTTGCCGAAGGTGGTGGTCATGGCTTGTTCGGCGGCGCGGTAGGCTGGCATATCGAGGGGGCTGACGTATGCTGCTCCGCCGTGGCATGGCGTAACCTCTACGGTAACGTAGTCGGGGGCTGCCGCCTCGAAGTATTCTTTGAATTGGCGGCTGATGGTGGGATAGTCTTGGTTGGCGACCAGGCGTACCGATATCTTGGCATGGGCTTCGGCGGGAAGGACGGTCTTGCTGCCTTCGCCTATGTATCCGCCCCAGATGCCG
>JAZRVD010000118.1:0-8576 GCA_045598945.1 Bacteroidales bacterium
TATAGAAGGCATCATAGAATTTCTAACAGCAAAAGGCATAGGTCTATATGACACCGCAACAGCCGTCAGACGACTGAAAGACAACGCGTCGGACAAGTTTTTGGAGATTGTGGAGCAAACAGATATTAAATCGCTGCTTGCCCTTGCCCCCTGTTGCAAAATCATAGCCACCACAGGAGAGAAAGCTACCGCCACCATCTGCGACAAACTGTCAACAAACACCATACCCCATGTTGGAGAACATATCGACATACCAGGATATTCCGATATCAAACTCTACCGGCTACCATCATCGTCAAGAGCATACCCTATGGCTTTGGAAAAGAAAGCCGAAGAATATAGAAAAATGTTCCATCTTGCAGAAATAATATAAAAATTTACGTTTATGAACAGCGAAGAGATACGCACCTACTGCCTTAGCCTGCCTGGCACAACAGAAGACATGCCATACGGGCCGGACATGATAGTATATCGCATCGAAAAAAAGATATACCTGCATCAACCATTGGAATACGAACAAGCCCGCATATCGATAAAACTACCAATAGAGACTGGCGAAGAATTGCGAGCAAAATATCCAAACATCGTACCAGCATATCATCTAAACAAGCAACACTGGAGCGACATACCTACAGAAGATGTTTTTGACGACACTCAGCTAAAGGAATGGATAGACATATCCTACACCACCGTCCTGAACAGTCTACCCAAAAAGATTAGAGAGCAATACAAAAAGGGCGAATAGCAAAGTATTCGCCCAGAAACTGATAATAAGAGCAAGTTTTTGACAACAACAAGGTACTTGCAAAACTTGTAGAGGATGTATTTTCAAGGAAACATTAATACATAATAATGAAACTCAACATCATGGCACAGGCACAAGCTTTGTAGGAGCCGTTGATGCTTCACAGTGCCAGCGTAGCACACCTTCGGAGCTAAAGCAATACAAATCGCCATTGGCGGCAAAATACTGCGCATCGGTAATATAAACATCTCCGTTGTTTTGATTGACGCAAAAATAATAAGGATTATTAAACAACGAATACGACGATTGAAGCATCTGAGATTTCTGCAACGTATTGCCATCTATACGCCAAAACTGCATACCAGCATCGCCACTGCCTACATTCATGCAATACACATCACCATTATAACAATCCATTTGTGTAGCCTCGACATTACATGAAGTAACAACAGCAGGAGAGGCAGAGACATCCACCAAAGAGACTCCAGGTTTAGACTCCGGAGTGTAATCGCCCCTATAGTTCACCGCCAAAGTATTATTGTTTAAGACCTTGACAACATTCACATTGGCACCTACAACAATCGAGCCAACATGGGTAAACGTTTTAAGATCGACAACACACAATTTATTATCATAGACAAACGAACCATTGGCGGCATATTGCCATGAACTACAGACATAAAGCGAGTCGCGCAACACGCATATTTGCTCAGGACAGTAAGCATCGAGCAGACATGTGGCAGAGATTTGCAACGACAATGTATCTATTGCCACAACAGATGGAGAGGAATAACAACTAACATACACCTTACCTCCAGCAACAGCCATATAACGAGGCTGACGGTCGCCCATCGAAATTTGAGTCACACTCTTCCCCGAATGTACATCAACTACTTCTACAGTATTGCTGGCAAACAAAGTAACGTACATCTTACCACCGTAGACAATTGCATCTTGCCCAACATCACCAAGACGACGGTGATTAGCCTTATAAAAACAGTCGTTTTGGATAGTTCCAGACATCAATGACACGAGGCTCAATTCGCTATTACTCCCATTCCACGACCCTTCGTTAAGCAACCAAGCCACAGGTTCATCATCAGCAATAGAAACTGACATTTCATCCAAATCCTTGTCGCACGATACGACAAGACATACAGTTACAAAGCACATAAAAGTGCGAAAAAAGAAATGTTTCATATATAGTAAATTTAGAATGAATAAATTATCGAAAGACGATAGTTTCTACCCATCATAGGATAACTGCGAACAACCTCATACTGGACATTGAACACATTTAGCACACGACCTTGCACACGCAATGTACCTAAGGGCATATTAAACGTTCGAGACAAAGAAAAGCCCTGGTCGACATAGCCTGGCAAACGATTTGCCAACGTATTTTGCCTATTAGAAAAACGTTCACCAACAGCAGCCATATCGTAACCCACTTCAACCCACTTGGTGATACAATACAATGTCAAACCACCGGAATGACAAGGCGTATATGGAATTTGATGACCGTAAGTCTTGCCATGCACATCTGTACAATCTACCGCATATTGATAACTATAGTTGAGAGCCACCTGCAACTCAACATTAGAAAAACTTAATGTTGCCGATGTCTTGACATCAAAGCCCAGAACATCCACCTTCCCCATATTTACCATTGACCATACAAACATATTGTTGGTGGGAATGGCAACAATTTTGTTGCTAACCATGTTATAGTAAGCATCTACTGTAGACTCCAGATAGCTCAACACGGAAGACTCTCCGCCTGTAACAAAAGAGAAACCGACACCATTCTGTAGCGCCTTTTCAGGTTCGAGCCGACGAGATGTAACCAAAAAATACATCTCGCTAAAATTGGGCATACGGAACGTTTGCTTACAGAAAAGACGCATACGGAGCCCCACACTATCAATAGGCTTGTAATTTAAGCCAACAGAAGGTGAAAAACATTGATACTGACGCGAAGAAGAGGAGGATGATAACGTTGTAATAGCCCTCTCCGACGCCAATGTCAACAAACCTGAAGCACTCAAAGAGAAACGAGGCAGGACATACGACAACCTTGCCACCGCAAGCAGAGTAGACCTCTTGACGTCATCATTGACAGAGAGATTGCTACGCATAGCATTTTGAGAGACATCAGCAGCAGCATTGAGAGTCAGTGTCTTAAAAAATGTATGTTTAACAGAGCCACTAAGGTAGCCTTCTTGCTGCACATAGCGATTAAACAAAAAATCACCATTTACAACACGTTGAGCAGTATCTTGATATGTGTCATTGCAATACTGATACTTGCCAACAACGACCATTTGGCTACGAGAGACATCGTTGTCCGGACCGAACAACAAACTATATTTACCTTGAACGAAACACAACAGAGAGGTGGTACTCTCGCTATTTCTAATTGTATTATATAATGATACCGCACCTGGAAGTTGAAGATGAGACAATGAGAGATGAACCTTGGCATTGAAAGTTTGACGAGAAGCAAAAGGATAAAAAAGATTGAAATCAACTGTAGCAAGCTGTGTTTTAGAATTGTTGCGACGGAGTACGACAGAAGTGTCGCCCTTTTCGACACCAAGATTTTGCACAAAAGGATAATTGCCTTGACAAAAAGTATAGTTGCCCCACAAACTTGTTATCATCTTTTTGCCCACACGCTGTTCCCATAACAAAGATGGCGAGACCAAGCCATAGCTTCCACCTTCTACACCAAGCTTTATATTTGTCCGCTCGCAGGCAAAGAACGTAGGCATCTGCGTCTCCATATTTATCACATTGCCAGCAGCAGCACCACGCGCAGTAATAGCCGACGAGCTTTGAGCACTGACAAAAGAGACGTTGCCGACAAGATAACGTCCAAGATCGGCTTGGCCGTTGCGATTGTCATTGACAGCAACACCATCTATCGCCAACGTTGTGAACTGACTGCCAAGCCCACGAACAGACACTGTCTTTATACCACCTATACCGCCATAGTCTTTGAGCGTTACACCCGCCATGTGCCTTACCGCATCACTTAATTGCAAGGCACCAGATTGAATCAAACGTTCAGCCGAAATGACTTGAAGAGGCGTTTCAGAACGTGTAACAGAAGGTTGACTATTGGAAAAGATACGAACTTCTTCGAGCGATGACTTATGATCTACACTATCTACAGATTGTGCGATGACACTTTTAGCATCAATAACGGCAAGCAAAAGCAAGCCCCAAAAGACCGTATTATGTAAAATATTCATCGTCATGAAGCCCTTTCCTCGAGAACTTGTCATTACCCGATTTGGCAGGTCTTCTGACTTACCCCAGCACTACCTTAACCCTTCTCACACAACTATGGCGCTGTGCAATGGTTTTCATCTAAGGTTTGCGTATATCCATAACGGATATGAGGATTACAGCAGCGGGACTGTTCGAGACTCTCACTCGATTCCCTTTTGATGCTTTTTACGGCAACCAAATCGAGTGCAAAAGTACAAAAAAAAACAATCACAAACAAAAAAAAAGACCTGTCGTCATGAAAAGCCTTTTTTATAAGCAGTGAAAATATTTAATCTCAACAAAATATATAACAGAAAAAAATCTCACCTTATTGATTTTAGAATTATTTTTCATAGATTCAAATCTGGAAACTCACATTGAGCACGGCGATAATCATCAGGTATACCTATATCAATAAAAAAACCATCATCAGGTATTCCCAAGAACAACTTATCCTTGTACATTTTCTGCATCACATCCACCTCGAACGAAAACTTTTGACCAACGGCAAACGGTTGCAAAAGACTGTTCTTCAAAAGATATATTCCGCCATTGACCAAACCAGCACCTTGTGCGGAAGATTTTTCAGCAAAACTTATTATTCTACCATCTGCATCAATACCAACACTGCCATAACGTGATGTGTCCGAAACTTGACGCAAAACGACAGATAGCATAGAATTATTGCAACGATGCTGAGAATACAGCTTATCGAAATCAGCCTCAAACAATGTGTCGCCATTGAGTACCGCGACATCATCCCCAGTACACAGCTGTAGAGCATTTAGAACACCACCGCCAGTACCCAAAGGCTCTTGCTCTTGAGCATACGAAATGTTCAAGGTCAAAAAACGGTTTTGGTAATGGCCATATATCACTTCGTGCTTGTAGCCTGTTGACAACACGACATGCTGAAACCCAGCGTCAATCAGCATTACAAACAGATAATCGAGGAAAGGACGTCCTTTGACAGGCGCCATTGGCTTAGGGACATCAGACACAATGGAACGCAAACGGGTACCGAATCCACCAGCCAAGACAATAGCCTCACGCATAATGACTTATTGATTTATATGTCCAAAGAGAGTTTTCTCAACAAGCTCACAAATAATATGACCAATCATAATATGAGACTCTTGTATACGAGGCGTATCGTTGGACGGCACATTAAATAAAATGTCGCTATATTGTTTCATCAAGCCACCACTCTCGCCTGTCAAAGAGATAATCTTTATACCATTGTCTTTGCAGAACTTGTACGCTTCAACAACATTTGCACTATTGCCGCTTGTACTAAGGCCCACCAAGACATCGCCAGCATGAGCAGTGCCACGCAACAAACGAGAAAAGACTTTGTCATAGCCATAATCATTACCCACAGCAGTGAGATACGAGGTGTTGCAATGCAAAGCTTCTGCATTGAGCGTAGGTCTGTCAAAATAAAATCTACCACTTAACTCCGCCGCAAGGTGCTGGGCATCGGCAGCGCTGCCACCATTGCCACAAAAATGTATTTTTTTATCATTACGCAACGACTCAACTATCAAATCAGCCGCTTGAGAAATACGCTGACAGAAAACATCATCGTCCAAGATTGCCTGCTTCAAGAGGATGCTTTGTTGGATACTTTCTTGTATTCTATTCATAATAAGAACGTTTATATACTACATTGTCCACGTCTTCAAGCCCTCGCTGGTAAACTCATATCTTTTAGGTTCACCACCAAACTGACGCAAAGCACTTACAACACTATGACGAGTAATTGCAGGGCAATAGAAAAAGATGAAGCCACCGCCACCGGCGCCGCTTATCTTGCCACCTGTAGCGCCTGCGGATATAGCAGCATCGTATATTGCGTCAATCCGCGGATTACTGATACTTTTTGCCATCTGTTTCTTATTTCGCCATCCGTAGTCGAGAATAGTCCCAATAGCGTCAATATCACCACGCAACAAAGTCTCCTTCATCTGCACAGCCTGCTGTTTTAGACGATGCATAGACTCGATGCTATCCATCTTTTTATCCGACACATTGCGTTGCTGCTCTTTGATAATATCAGCACTAACATGGCTTGTGCCTGTATAATACAGCAAAAGATTATGACACAATTCGTCTTGATAACGTTGGCGAACACGCAAAGGATTGACGACGACATTGTCTTGATTAAACTCCATAAAATTGAACCCGCCAAACGTAGCCGCATACTGATCTTGCTTGCCACCTGCCAAGCCTAAATCCTCACGCTCAATCTCATACGCCAAACGAGCAATATCATACTCTCCCAGTGGAAGCTTAAGCCATTCAACGTAAGCCCCTAATATACTGACAACAAGCGTTGAAGAAGTACCCAGCCCACTACCAGCGGGGACATCAACATACGAGCTAATACGCAAGGACAAAGGATGGTGAACAAACTGTTTGACGACTCTATTATACACACCTTTGTGCAATATAAAGTAGCCGTCGGTATCAACCTCCATCGCATTATCGTACTCTTCACAAAGACCCTTATCCGGGGCGACAAAGACGACCTTGCCGTCTGTTGTAGGTTCAATTGTTGTATTAGCATACATGCTAATAGTGGCATTAAGAATTGCCCCACCGTACAAGTCGGAATAAGGAGAGACATCTGTGCCACCTCCAGCCAGTCCCAACCGTAACGGAGCCTTACTTCTAACAATCATTTTAACACTTCTAATATAACTTGAGACATATTTGACCAAGCATATTTTTGTTTTTCTTGACGTACACCTTGTACAAGAGTATCTTCATCTCCATCCGTGTAGAAACGGGCAATAGCATCAGCTATAGATTGGACGTCAGGCTCAACAACATAGCCCACCTTGCCATCAGGCACAATCTCTGGAAGGCCGCCCACATTTGTTACCAACATAGGTTTTTCGAAATGAAACGCTATCTGAGTAACACCGCTCTGCGTAGCACTCTTATACGGTTGTGCAACCAAGTCAGCAGCACAAAAGAAAAGATTTACATCAGAATCCGGAATGTACACATTATGTAAGACAACAGCATCACTAATATTGAGCGAATTAATACGATTCATATATGATTGTGAGTCACCATAAAATTCACCAGCCACAAGCAATTTCACTCCCATATTTTGAAGACGACTATCGCTAATAGCATCTATCAACAAATCAAATCCCTTATATTCACGAATAAAACCAAAAAATAGAACATACTTTCCATCTATATCCAGTCCTAACCTACGACGTGCGTCCTCTTTTGTAATAATATTGCCGTAATGGTCATAAATAGGATGTGGAGACCAACACTTTGGTTTGTTAAACTTGTCAATTTTGTCAATATCCTTTACTACCGATTTAGACAAAGCGACAAATCCATCCATAGCACTAACAAAATAATTGGGCAGAAACTTATCAAGAACATTAGGGTCATGAGGCATCATATTGTGCATAAGTCCAATACAACGTATGTTCTTTTTACATTTTATTCGTCGTGCAATAGTACCAAAACATGGGGCCATAAAAGACATCCAATAAGCAAAAATCACCAAATCAGGGTTTTGATTCGAAATCATTCTACCTATAGACAACCAATTAAAAGGATTACACGAATTAACACAACGTTTTATGTTTAATTGTAAAGGAGCATGGCTATTTGTATACTGTGTCTTGCCAGGAAAAAGAAAAGACGGGTATTGCAAAGTAAAAGTATACATACTAACATTATGACCTTCGTTTTGAAGTTGAATGGCCAATCTTTCATTAAATGCCGCCAATCCTCCGCGGTAAGGATATGCTGTCCCTATTATTATAATATTCATTATTTTAACGTAATAACAAAAAAATAAAAAATCAAAACAAGCCGCCGTGCGTGGCACGGCGGCTCGATAACCACCAGATTGATGAGATTATTGAATGTCTCTACTATCGAGAGGAGCAGAGAGAAGACCTGTAAAGTTGTCCTTGGCATCAAACTCCATACGCGTATACTTCTTGGTCTTGCCTTGTTTCTGGCTGACTACGACGTATGTATAAGGCTTGGGCTTCTTGCCAGTCTTAGGGTCTTTCATACTCTTGCCCGGGTTGTAGACAACCATCTTTTCTATGATGACCTTCTCGCCCTTATACTTTTCTTCGAGGAACTTGATAGCGCCTTTCTTATAACGATCTCTTGTCAGCGTCTTTCCAATCCACTCGTTGACGCCTGTCTCCATATTGTAGACAATCTCGAATTCGTCCTTAGCAGCATTTGAGTAATATGCGACGATATATGCACCATGCTGACGAGTTACCCATTCCGGTCCCTTCTTTGCTTTCTTGGCATGGTTTTTGTCAAAATCGGCCATAATAGTTGCTGTAGGCTCTATTGACTTAGCCACAGGTTCATCGACCTCAGGCAAGGGACGTTTGCCACGACGGCGCGTATTACGGCCATCATCGGACTCTGGGTTGTTGAGTGTATAATACTCTCTCTTCACAGCCTCTGGATCCGGAGCATTGCTTTTCATAAGTTTTCCACGAGTGTCGAAAATCATCTCGCAGTCAGCGGCATCGATAGCGTCTCTTGC
>JAZRVD010000119.1:0-4156 GCA_045598945.1 Bacteroidales bacterium
AATAACGACAATAACGACAATAACGAAAATAACGACAATAACGACAATAACGAAAATTCCCACCCATCTCTCTGTGAAAAAGTGCACGTGGCTTTTATTAACACTGCCAAGTTGAAAATGAATTTTAAGAAAATTAGTGTAATAAATAAAAAAAAAAGTATCTTTGCATTGTGTTCTAATACTTTAGAAACGGTGAAGTCTATATCTATCTTTTTGATAGTGTTAGATTTATATATGTATTGTTAGAAATAACTTTAATAAAATAAATGTATAACTCACACAGTATTATGAAAAAGCTAATTACAAGTTTGGCTGTTCTGGTACTCCTCATGCTGCCTTCGCAGCTCATTAGAGGTCAAAACCCCAACAGCCATTACCTTAGCGCCTTTTCTGCGGCTGGTGGCGATGCGAAAAACGAAAAAGTTTTCTTCAGCCACACCGTGGGTCAGGTCGCTACGGCTTCTGTTGGCGGCAATGAGGAGGCGTACATGAATCAAGGTGTGCAGCAGGTTTTCTGCGTGCCCGTCTTCGACACTGTTCGCCCCGTCTTGTGCCAATTTTCGGAGTACGACTTCGGCGGCTTCACCGGCCGGGTCTCAACCGAACAGCCTGGTTACTACGAGGACCGCTACGACGGCCTCACGGTGGACGGCTGCGACTCTATCGTTTGGATTGAGCTTACAGTCAATCCGGTCTCCTTCACCGAGCTTACCGACCAAGCTCAGGACTCTTACCAGTGGTTCGGCAGCGACAGCTACACTATGCCGGGTCGCGAGGGCTATCACGACTTCACACATGTCTACACCATGTCTGACAATTATAAGGATACCCTCACCAACCTCTACAACTGCGATAGTATCCTCACCCTCCACCTCTCTATCATGAGCAGACGTCCTATACCTCAGATCTTTGCCTATCAAGACAAGGCCCTCCTTGTTAACCACAAGGTCGATGGCTATACCGACGCTAAATATGCCCATTATAAATGGTATCGCGATGGCGAACTCCTCGGCGACGCCGCCGACCGCGACAGCTATCAGCCTACCTCTGGTGTCCTCAAGGGCTGCTACTATGTTATGGTGCCAGCCGACGATAACGAGAGCTTCTGGGTCAAGTCCAACGTCATTTGCATCGGCGCCACTGGCATCGACGACGTACAGCTCGCCTCTCTCTCCCTCTCTCTTGCTCCTAACCCCATCGCTTCGGGTCATAACCTCCGCATCTCTATCGATGCTGATGATGAACTCATGTTGCATGGTGCCAAGATCCTTGTCTATGACATACAGGGCCGCAAGTGTGTGGAGTCTGACGCCAAGCCAGAAAACGTCATCAAGGCCGACTTCGCCTCTGGCGTATACTCTGTCCATATCATCCTTGCCAACGGCAAGCATGAAGCCCGTAAGTTAGTTGTTCGTTAACCCCTTTAATCCAATTGCTCTATGAAAACTAATTTGCGTCTTATTTTTGCTTCGCTCGCACTCATCGCAGTTCTCTCTTCAGTTTCTGCCTCCGCGCAAGATACTGCAGCTGTCAACGACGATCAGGCGCCTGTTGTCCGTGTTCATCGCAACCAGCTATCACTCAATTTCGTCGAGCCGGGCATCGGCTCCGTGGCTTACAAGGGCAGCTACGACTGGGAGAATCCTCTCGGCACCACCGTCGGTATCGGTCTTACCTACACACATTGGTTTACTCGCCATATAGGTATCAATACGGGTCTCAACTTCTCGTATATGTACCATACCGAAATGCTCAAGAACATCCCATCTTCTTGCGATGGCTCCGTCGAACTTCTCGGACCTGATGGCTATGAGGTCAAAAAGGCTCACTTCGAGATTATGACTCCTGAAGTCAACGAACATCAGGCCATCTTTATGCTTGAGGTGCCTCTCCAGATTGCCTTCCAGGGCAACAACCACCTCTTTGGCAACATAGGTGTCTCTTTCGCTACCCCTATCACCACCTTCGGCTCTTATTCCTACGACGGCTCTGAATATCTTATCACTGCCGTTACAGGTCTCGATGTCGATTTTAGCGACTGCCCTATCAACGCTGTCGTCGTCGATGGCAACGAGGGCACCTATTTCCCAGCCGATATCAAGCGCCCATTCTTCTATACCCTTTCTTGCGACCTCGGATGGAAGTTCAATTTCGACCGTGCTAACAGCCTCGCTCTTAGCCTCTATTGCAACTACTCCCTCAACACCTGCAAACTCGACGACACCTCTTTCGACCTCGTCGACATCGCCGCCGACAAGACCACGGCTAAACCTCCTCTCGCCACAGGTCTCGTCAACGAATATCGCTATTTCAATGCAGGTGTCCGCGTCGCCTATCACATCGGTATAGGCAAAAAAATGATAGAATAAAAAATAATCATAATAATTTTACTAATTAAAAACAGCAAAACAAATGAAACGTTCTTTATTGTTTCTGGCTTTCTTCCTCTCCTTATTCTTGGGGGGAACGGCTATGGCTGTCAACAGCGTGCCTGAAAAAGTGAATTATCAGGCCGTCGTTCGTCATGCCAACAATCGTATTGCCGCTGATGAGCCCGTTACCGTCAAGCTTACTATCAAGCGTGGCGATGAAGTCCTCTATGAGGAAACCCATTCTCTTGTAACCAACTCCAATGGTCTCTTTACCTGTTTCCTTGGTGCTGGCGCTACCAACGATGGCAAAAAGTTCTCCGACATCCAGTGGAGCAAGTATGGTGAAGGTATGGAATTCGTACTCGTAACAGAGGTTACCCTGGCTGGTGAACCTGTCCTCTCTACCAAACAGCCTATCGTCTCTGTACCATACGCTATCCATGCCAACGGTGCTACCAATCTCATTGGCTTCACCGACACTCTCACCGCTGAGAAAATCAACCAAAAGATCGAAGGTGCTAAATACGACCTCCAAGACCAGCTCGACAACCTTCAGTATGATCTTGAGAATACCATTGATACTGTAAAAGCTAATATCCGCAGCGAACTTGGCACTGCTTCAAACAACCTGCAGGCCAACATCGACACTACCAGTGTCAATATCCGTTCCGCTCTCCTCGACTCTACCTCTGATCTCCGTCAAGCCCTCAACCGTGAAATCGGCCGTGCTGTTGAAGCAGAGCGTGACTCTGCTGACAATGTCCGCAACGACCTTATCGACACCGCCGCTGCTCTCCGTGCTGACCTCAACACCGAGATAGCTCGCGCTATCGCCGCCGAGGCTGACTCCGCTGCAAGTCTTCGCAACGAAATCGATACCACCAGCAAGAACATCCGTGCCGACCTCAATACTGAGATAGCTCGTGCTACTGAGGCTGAGAACCTTCTCACCCAGACCCTCAACGACACCGCACTTTACTTCCAAGACAGCATCAATGTTGTTGTTGAAAACCTCAACACCGAGATAGCTCGCGCTACTGGTGCTGAAGCTACCCTCCAGACCAATATCGACAACCTCGACAACGCTATCCGCTCCAAGCTTGCCGCCGACAGCACCGCTATTTATACCAAGCTTGCCGCCGACAGCGCTTTCTTGAACGACAGCATCGATGCTGTTGTTGAAAACCTTAATGCTCTCAATACTAATTATAGTACTTTCAAGAAGAACATCCGCAAGGAAGTTGATACCACCAGCAAGAACATCCGTGCCGACCTCAACAGCACCGCTGCTACCCTCCAGAACAATATCGACAACCTCGACAATGCTATCCATACCAAGCTTACCGCTGATAGCAACGCTCTCGCCGCTAAGCTCACCGCCGACAGCAACGCCACTTATGCTAAGATTGCCGCCGACAGCGCTTATCTGCAAGACAGCATCGACCGTCTCGCTACTCGCACTCGCGACCTCTACATCGGGGCTCGTGAGCATGTCGATTTTGCTTTCCAAGCCTTACAGACTGCTACTGAAAAACTCGATAACGCTTCTGCCCAGATTGACATCAATGGTCGTCTTATCGACAGCCTCGCTACTGTAACCTTCGCAACTGAAAACAACCTCAGCGACCTTGCTAACAAGGAGTACAACGACAGCCTCGCTATCCATTCTGCTCTCGCTGACACTACAAGCACCCTCCGTGGTCTCATCAACACCAACGCTGCCGCTATCGCCGCTAACGCTCAGGGCATCATCGACAGCACCGTCAACGTCCGCACCGCTCTCG